>CAZVSL010000207.1:9789-10047 GCA_964629935.1 uncultured Calditrichaceae bacterium
GAAGGTCACCGTCCCACTGAAATCATCGTCCGGCGTATATACGATGGCGCCGTTGGCGGTATTCACAGTTGCCGTGCCAATCGATGGCGGCGTTACGATGTCCACGCTTGACAAGATGAGAATTCCATCAGAATCGTGATCGTTATCCAGAACAGCGATTGTGGCCGGCTGGTCAACCGCAGTCTCCGCCAAATCATCCACAGCTTCGGGAGTTACATTGACTTCTCCGCCAGCGCCGGTCTGGATGATCAGGGTTGG
>CAZVSL010000208.1:0-4321 GCA_964629935.1 uncultured Calditrichaceae bacterium
ACGCCGCCCAACCGTTACACCGGCAAGACCAAGATTTGGGTGCAGGATGTGAGCTGGACGAATTGAAGGACCAAATCAATCTTATCCATCCGCTGACTCGAGCTCATGGGATGGAAGTGCGTACACAACTCAAAAACAAAGGCAGCATTATGAAAAGGAATTCACCATTGCGCCATGGCAAGGGCACTGCGAAACTGATACAGAGATTGCAGTGGATGTCATGCTATGCCCTCGCTCTGTTCTGTGCTGCGCCGGCGCAAGCGCGCACGAATGATGCCATTCCGGATCAAATTTTAACAGTCTTCGAAAACAAGTGTGCTTTCTCCGGCTGCCATGCCGGGCCCGGCGCCGGCAACGGTCTCGATCTCACGGCTGAGCTTGCCTATGCTTCGCTGGTCGGGCAGCCGAGCAGCGATTTTCCGCAAGTGCCTCTGGTTAAGCCGGGCGAGCCGTTGAAAAGTTACCTGCTCATGAAACTGGTGGGGTCTTCCGGAATCAAAGGCGAGGTTATGCCAAAGGGCGACAAGCGGCTCTCTAAAGCGGAGCTGCGCCTGGTCGCGGCCTGGATCAAGTCGATTCCGAAGACGGCGCGGGTCGAAGACAGGAAGCAGCGTTTTGCCGATCCGTTTGTCGGGCTTTCACTGGCGACGCTGCAGACGGCGCAAACCGTGCGCAAGGGCGCCTTCTCATATCGCATCGCCCACCGCTGGCTCGGAACCGTAGACGCCGGTTTCGACCAGTTCTTCGGTCTGGATGCGGGCGCCCACATCCTGACTGAGTTTTCCTTTGCATTCTCCGATAATCTCACGGTCACCCTCGGCCGCTCCGGCGTCAACTCGACATTCGAATTCAACGCCAAGTATCAGCTCTTGCGCCAACGCGACAACAATTCGACGCCGATTTCCGTGGCGCTGTTCGGCGGCCTGGACTGGCTCACGCTCAAGCAGATTTCCGACCCGCAGAATGCCGGGCAGTTCCTCAACCGCACCAGTAGCGAGCGTTTTCCCATCTTTATACAGCTTGTTTCTACCCGCAAGCTCTCGGATCGCATCGCGCTGCTGTTGAGCCCGGGGTTTCTGCTCAACGGCAACGTCACGCAGACCGGCGAGTCGGCGATCTTTGCGCTGGGTTTTGGCGGCAAAGTTCGCTTGTCTAAGGGACTGTCGGTTTTTGTGGAAGGCTCGTCAATTCTCTCCGGCCTGGATGACGCGCTGCCGGTGGGTGGACCCGGCACACAAAATGGCCAGCCGATTGTCTACGATGCTTTCACGCTCGGACTGGAGCACACCAACGGCGGCCACGTGTTCCACCTGTACATCACAAACTCGCTCGGCCTGACCCCAACGCAGGTGATGAACGGCGGCAACCTGGATTTTGCCCGCGGCAAATTCCGGCTGGGATTCAACATTTATCGGGTGTTGCGCTTTTTTTGAGGGCGCCATGACCCGGCGCCGCCAAGAGGAGGTTGACCTGGTTCATCCGAGGTGTGAGTATTACCAGCAGTGTCATTAATATTCGAGAACATCATTGCTCGGGGTATGGCATTCACGCGAGTAACAACAAAGTAGGCTGTCATTGCTAATCGGCGGGAAGAATTTTGCCCGGCAAAGTGTTGCGTTCTGTTGTCTGTTCATGATCTTATGGCCAACAAAAAGGAGATGAGATGACAGCGATCATACGTTTCATGCAAGGGCTTTTCAAAATGCCGGTCTATGCCCAGCTCTGGGTCATGCTGTTGATGGCGGCAAATATGGTGGTTCCCCTTTTCTACTTATCCCGTTTTGAGGCTCAGCTTGTGCTGATTGTGTTCATGCTCAGCGCGATGCTGATGTTCGTCATCACCGGTCTGACCGGCTTTAGCCGTTTGCTGGGCGCGGGCCACTTTCTCTGGTTCCCACTCTTGCTTTTTCTGCTTACACGCCTCGAGCAAATTCCAGCCACCGAGGCCTACGGCATCTGGATTCGTATTCTTATGATCATGAATGGTATCTCGCTGATAATCGACGTGACCGATGTCGTGCGATACGTTCTTGGCGACAAAGAGGAGATGGTGGAAGGGTTGTGACTTGATTGTACAGGTGTTGCCTTCACATTTTCATAGTCTGCAGTGTTTCAGGGTTTGACATTTTCTGCCAGATACATTACTATTGGCTGAGTGTTATCCCGTTCTAACGTGCCTGGTCGGTCACCACTACGCTTTAGTCGATCCGGCCTGAGCCAATCGCACTGCCTGGGCCTATGAAGAAAGTCCTCCGCAAGACACGACACCGCGGAATTACTATTCCTGCCGTTTCTTTGCAAGCAAGGGTTCTTGCTTTTTGCATAGGCCAGCTATTTTTTAGTTTCGGCAATCCTCTCGCTTTCGGCCAGGACAATGCAATTCCCCCGGGTTTCTGGCTGGAAAACGGTCTACCTTATATCCAAAATTTTAGCCCGAAAGAATACGGTGAGTATCCCCAAAACTGGGGCATCGCTCAGGATGAACGCGGAGTGATGTATTTTGCCAACAACCACGGTATCTTGATTTACGATGGCGTATCCTGGCGCCTGGTCAAGTTGCCCAATCAGTCGCTGCCACGCTCGCTCCGCTTGCATGACGGGCAAATCTATTTCGGGGGGCGACTAGAACTTGGTTACCTGAAAGTCGAGGCCAACGGGGAATTGCAGCCAGTGTCTTTACTCGATAAGATTCCGGAAAAACATCACGATTTCCGAGATGTATGGTCTATAGAATCCACTGAAGAAGGCATTTTTTTCAGAACGTACAAATATCTGTTTCACTGGTCCGGCAACGTCATGTCGATTCTGGCGGCAAGCCGGCGATTTCAAGCCAGTTCTGCGGTCCATCACAAGTATTATATTCAGGATATGGGAACGGGTTTGATGACGCTGACCCGGGATTCCTTGCGGCTTGTCCCTGGCGGCGAGATGTTTGCAGGAAAAAGCATACAAGCCATCCTTCCGTACGATGAGACGAGAATCCTCGTGGGCACCCATTCACACGGACTGTTCCTGAGTGAGGGCCGGGCGTTTGTGCCATTTTCGACACAGGCTGATGCGTTCCTTCTCGAAAACGAGCTTTATCACGGCGCGAGGCTGGCGCAAGGTTTGTTTGCATTTGCAACCGAACGGGGCGGCGTGGTCGTCGTCGATAAAAAAGGTAACGTTTGTCAGGTTCTGAATAAACGCTCGGGCTTGCGCGACGAACACATCAACTATACGTTCGTGGATCGGGAGGGCGGCCTCTGGCTGGCGCTTGACAACGGCCTGGCACGGGTGGAAACGCCGGCGCCGCTGTCGCGATTTTCTGCGGAGTCCGGCATTGAAAGCATGGTTGTGACCATTATCCGCCATGAGGGCATTCTCTACGTTGGAACGCAACAGGGCGTCTATTATCTGGACAAGAATGTCTCGGGGAAGTTTGGGTATTCGAAATTCAGACCGGTTACGGAGTCACTCAAATTTTGCTGGTCTTTTCTTTCCGTTGATGAACAACTTCTTGTTGCCACACAGCAAGGCGTCGCGCGCATAAAAGACGGGCAGGCAGCCGTTCTCAACGCCGAGCTTCCGAATCCAGCAAGCGCTCCCCATCTACACCGTTCTCACAGAGACAGTAGTTTGGTCTACGTCGCGCGGCTCAACGGACTGTCTGCTTTGCAGCTCATCGACGGCCGATGGACAAACCTGGGCAGATTCCACGGCATTACGGAGTTCATCAGATCAGTGGCTGAAGATACAGGCGGAGATTTATGGCTCGGTACCCAGGTCCAGGGCGTTATTCGGGTTACACTTAATCGTGGAGGCGGAATCGCCGACAGCTCGGATATAGCCGTCAAAAGATTCGGGACGGCGCACGGATTGCCGCGTGATTTGATTTTACCGTATCAGATCGCCGGCCGCACGCGGTTTGCCACCCAAAAAGGGCTGCGTTATTTCGATGCGGAAAGTCAGCGGTTTCCACCGGATTCGACATTCGGAGTCATGTTTGCGGACTCATCATGTTGGATTTATCACTTGAGCGAAGATCAGGATGGCAACGTCTGGATTGTTGCCGGCAAGGGGAAAACTGCGATAAACGGTGTCGCGACGCGTAAGCCAGACGGGTCTTATGTCTGGAATCAGGCGCCATTTCGACGACTGAATGACATCGGCATCACCAACGTTATCTATCCCGAGCCTGACAGCGTTGTCTGGTTTGGTGGTTCGGAGGGTGTGGCGCGTTACCATACCGCCGCTGCAAAAGCATATGACCACGATTATGCCGCCTTTATCCGGCGCGTCGTGGGAATCACAACCGACTCGCTGTTTTACGGGGGAAACC
>CAZVSL010000208.1:4331-5862 GCA_964629935.1 uncultured Calditrichaceae bacterium
CGCCATCGACTTCTCCATCGTCGACTACAACCGCGCCGGAGCGCCCCTGCTCGATTTCGGATTGAATTCTCTCCGTTTTCAGTTTGCCGCCCCAACCTACGATGATGTGTCGGAAAACCGGTTTCAGGTCAAACTCGATGGATACGATGCACAATGGTCCAGATGGAGTGATGAAACGCGGAAGGATTACACCGGTCTGCCGGGAGGCGACTACGTCTTCAGAGTGCGGGCAATAAACGTGTACGGAAACGTCAGCAGAGAAGGGGAATTTGCGTTTACCATTCTGCCGCCCTGGTACCGAAGTTGGTGGGCCTATCTGGTTTACGGGCTGCTGGCAGTCGGAGGCGTGGCGCTTGTTGTGAAATGGCGGGTCAGGCAATTGCAAAAAAGAACGCGCGAGCTGGAGGCAATTGTCGACGCCCGAACTGCGACCGTCCGGGAGCAAGCCGAAAAGTTGAAAGAGCTGGATCAGGTAAAATCCCGGTTCTTTGCCAATATCTCACACGAGTTCCGCACGCCGATGACGCTCATTCTCGGGCCCCTGGAGGACATGATCGCAAAGACGAAAGATGTATCAAAACAAGAGGAACTGAGTTTGATGCGCCGTAACGCCAAACGCGTGCTGCACCTCATCAACCAATTGCTCGATCTTTCCCGGCTGGAATCGAAAAAGTTGAAGTTGCGTGTCCGGCAGGGCGACCTGACTGCGTTTCTAAAAGGCATTGTCATGTCCTTTGCTTCACTGGCGGAACAAAAAGATATCAACTTGACTTTTGAACCTTCCGATGGTTCCAAACCTTCTGATGGATTTTCTGATGCTTATTTCGATCCCGACCACATCGAAAAGATCTTCTATAATCTTTTATCAAATGCGTTCAAATTCACGCCTGCAGGCGGCAACATCAGCGTCAGCGTACGTGAGAAAAAGCCCGTGGATTCGGCTGAGCTCAAGCAGGTCGAGATTACCGTGGCGGATACCGGCGTTGGCATTCCGGAAGACCGCGTGCATCACATTTTTGACCGATTTTACCAGGTCGATGCCACGAGTACCCGGGAACATGAGGGTACGGGCATCGGGCTGGCGCTGACCAGGGAACTGGTGGAACTGCACCGCGGGGAGATCAAAGTGCGCAGCTCCGAGACCGAAGGAACGACATTTACCGTTTGTATTCCGGTGCAGAAACAGGCCTTCGCTAACGCCGACTTAGACAGCTCCCCTGCGGCGCCGCTGACACCCGACCTGGAGGCGCCGGTACATCCTGCTGAAAGCCAGACATCCGATCCGGAGCCGGAAATTAAAGAAGATGCGGCCATCATCCTGGTCGTCGACGATCATGCCGATGTGCGCAGTTACGTGCGCATGCACTTGCAGCCGACGTATCAGGTTATCGAAGCGGAAAACGGCGAAACCGGATTGAACCGGGCGATTGAAACCATTCCCGATATGATTATCAGTGATGTCATGATGCCTAAAATGGATGGTTATCAGTTGTGCGAAGCGCTCAAGACAAACGAAAAGACCAGCCACATC
>CAZVSL010000208.1:5872-10047 GCA_964629935.1 uncultured Calditrichaceae bacterium
GTGATTCTGTTGACCGCCAGGGCCGGTGAAAAGGATAAGCTGGCAGGACTGGAAACCGGAGCCGATGACTACCTCACTAAGCCGTTCAATTCCAAAGAACTGAATGTGCGCGTTGACAATCTGATTCAGTTGCGCAGAAAGCTGCAGGACCGTTTCCGCAAAGAAGGACTGCTGCAACCGCGCGATATTGCCATCCCCTCGGCGGAAGAAGCATTTCTGCAGAAGATGATGGACATCCTGGAAAAGAATCTGGAAAATGAGGAATTTGGCGTCGAGAGTCTCAGCGTCGCTTTGTTCATGAGCAGGCGACAGTTGCAGCGTAAGATTCGCGCGTTAACCGGTGAAACCCCGACGGACTTCATCCGTTCCGTTCGGTTGCAGCGCGCCAAAAAGCTGCTCGAACAGGGCGCCGGCTCTGTCTCCGAAGTCGCGTTCATGGTCGGCTTTGGCAGTCTGCCCTATTTCTCCACCGCTTTCCGTGAAAAATTTGGCGTGCCGCCTTCCGGGATAAAAGCGCGCTAAAATCCTTCCCCACTTCCCCTGTTTCCTTCATTTCTGTGGCTTTCTTAGCCTTTCTCCTGCTTCATGTCCCCTTGGATTAAGAGTTTGTCCCATACCGAAAAGCATGGCGAGCTCTCTTAGCGTATCTTGCCGAGGACAAGAGCACACTCAACCTACGGGAGACATGCCATGAATAAAATTTACGTAATGCTGTTCCTGTTTTTCACTCTTGTGTCGTGCGTGAGGACACAAGCTCAAAGCTGGGAAGCAACCAATGGCCCGCTCGGGGGCGCTGCCAGAACCATCGCTATCAATTCGGCTGGCGATATTTTTGTTGGGAGTGGCGGCGGGGTTTTCTATTCGACCACAAACGGGGACAACTGGCAGAGAACTGAGGGAAATCTTAATTCGAGTTTTCTGACCCGCATCCTGATCTCACAGGACTCAAGCCATCTGTTTGTCGGCACCAGCAATGTGGGGCTATACAAATCTACGGATAATGGCGACAACTGGGAACAACTGAATACCGCCCTACCGGCTACAAATATTCAGGATATCAAGAATGGTTTGAACGGCGAGCTGATTGTGGGCTCGGATCGTGGCGGTGTGTTTCGCTCCTCCGATAATGGCGCGTCATGGCTGGCCTTCAATAACGGGCTTGCCGATCTGCGTGTCTTTGCGGCCGCACAAAGCAACAACGGCGACCTGTACGCCGGAACCATCGCTACCGGCATTTATCGCTACGGCGCAACGGATACCACCTGGCGCGCTATCTCAGACGGCCTGGGCAGCCAGCGGTGCAATTGGTTACTGGCCACAGGCACTGATGAAATGCTGGCCGGCACCAGCCGCGGGGTGTATAGAGTCGCTGCCGGCGACACAACCTGGACCGCGGTCGGAAGCAACACCAACAGTCTCGGATTTGTCAGCTCACTGTTCCTGGACGATTCGGGCCAACTTTTCGCAACCACGCTCGGCGGCGTCTCCCTTTATGAGCCAATGACGGAAACCTGGAACGATATGAATAATGGTCTGACCAATCTCAGAACCTGGGAGATGACAGCAAATAAGGCGGGTACCCTTTTCCTGGTCTCCGATGCCGGCATCTTTCGGTCAGAGGACAATGGTGCGACGTGGACGTACCAGGTGCAGGGATTCAAGATCGCGCGCGTCGAGGCTATGGTTGGATTGCCGGACGGGACGGTCCTGGCTGGCACCGAAGCCAACGGCATTTTTCGTACAAGCGATGATGGCATGACCTGGGAACGCTCC
The DNA here is from genome assembly GCA_964629935.1 of uncultured Calditrichaceae bacterium. Lineage (GTDB taxonomy): Bacteria > Zhuqueibacterota > Zhuqueibacteria > Oceanimicrobiales > Oceanimicrobiaceae > CAZVSL01. The sequence continues at coordinate 7,646 of CAZVSL010000208.1, forward strand.
GATACGGGGTTGTCCTCTTTTGGCATTCGCGCGATGGTCATGGATGCAAATGGTGCTCTCTTCGCAGGAATTTCCGGACTCAGCGGGGTGGCTCGGTCGACCGATCAGGGCGGCTCCTGGGAGGTTGTCCGCAACGGATTTGACGGCAGCAATGTCAGCGCGCTAACGGCAAGCCAGAATCGGGTCTATGCCGCACCATCGAACCGCAGTATCTTCACCTCAGCCGACGGCGGCGATTCCTGGGCAGCCCTGCCGGATAGTGGCTTCCCCAATGCCAGCATACGGGGCCTGGCCGCCAACAGCCAGGGAGACCTGTTTGCCGGAACCTCGAATGCGGGTGTCTTCAGATTAACGGACAGCGACACGATTTGGACGCAAGTCAACAATGGCTTGTCGAGCCTGTCTGTGACAAGCCTGGCCATTCATGCTTCAGGAGAGCTTTTCGCCGCAACAACCTCAGGGTTGCACCGCAGCTCCGATAACGGCGATACCTGGACAGAAATTGATGTGGGGCTTTCGACGAAGAGAATCAATGTCGTAAAGACCGTATCGAATCTGGATATCTTTGTCGGCTCACTCGTCGGGGTGGCTGTTTCCAGAGATAACGGGACAACCTGGACTCAGATAACGAATGGCTTGGAGAACTCCAATATCACCTCGCTTGCCATCGGGCCGACGGGAAAAATATTCGCGGGGTCACACGGGGATGGCGTTTATCGCAGTCAGGTAGTTCTGAGCTCGGTGGAAGGTACAGATGACCTTGTCCCGGCGGGATTCGAGTTGAGTCAAAATTATCCGAACCCCTTTAATCCCGCAACCTCCATGCAATACACGTTACCACACAACGCGCATGTCAGGCTGGCCATCTTTAACGTCCTTGGACAAAAGGTGACTACGTTGGTTGATGCAACCCTGTCGGCCGGGACTTACACCGCGCAATGGGATGGCGCCGACGCCAACAAACAACCGGTCGCAAGCGGGCTCTATATCTATCGGCTGCAAAGCGGCAATTTCGTCACCTCGCAAAAACTTATTTTGATGCGTTAGGTCATAAACCAATTCTGAAAAAATAGAAGGAGGATTAAGATGAGGCATCTATACGGAACGGCTCTCCTAATTTTAACGGCCATTCTCGTGCTAAGCGGTCTGGCAAAATCACAAGTGGCAAGCTGGGAAGCGACCGGCGGGCCAGAGGGCGGTCTGGCAATGGAAATTGCCGTGAACCATGACGGTCATCTTTTTGTCGGCATCCCCAATGCAATCTACCGTTCGCAGGATAACGCAGGGATCTGGGAGAAAATGAATAACCTGTTTTCCAGCGACTTTGCAGTCAACGCTTCCAACATCGTGTTCACGACGTCATTTACAGAGGGCGTGTTCCGCTCAACCGACGGGGGCGAGAGTTGGCAAGCCATCAATGCAGGGTTGACCGTGCTAAGCGCCGCGGCCATCGACATCGGGCCAAACGATGAGCTTTTTATCGGGATCAATGGCGGCGGTGTGTTTCGTTCAGAGGATGATGGCGATACCTGGATCGATTTGAACAGCGGTTTGCCAGACTTAAACATCCCTTCAATAACAGTCACAAGCAATGGCGATTTGTTCGCTGGTTCCCGAACGAAAGGCGTTTATCAATACGCACCCACGGATACGAGCTGGGTATCCGTCTCCTCAGGATTGAACAGCCTGAGATGCAACTCGATGGATACAAACAGCAACGGCGATGTGTTTGTCGGCACGGGTGATGGTGTGTACAAACTCGCTGCTGGCGACACCACCTGGCTCGATCTTGAATCCGGCCTGACCGAACGTAATGCAAGTGCGGTCTATGTCAACGAGGATGATGAGCTATTCGCAACCACCAACGGCGGCGGCGCATTCCGTTATGACGAACAAAGCGAAAGTTGGAATGCCTTAAACGGCGGCCTGACAGATTTACGTATCAGGTCTATCGTAGAAAATCAATCCGGTATGCTCTTCTGCGTTAATGGGAATGGCATTTGGCGCTCTGACGATGACGGCGCAAGCTGGACGCGCCAAATCAACGGCTTCGCGGCGACGCGAGTCAGCGCCCTGGCCAACTTCAAAAACGGACCTGTTTTGGCCGGGACCCAGAACAACGGCGTTTTCCGTTCGGTAGATGACGGCAGCACCTGGGAGTCGGTCACCATTGATCAGCCCGGATCATTTGTACGCGCCATTGTCGTCGATTCGACCACCGGCGCTGTCTATGCCGGCACCTCAGCAGGCGGCGGCGTTTTCCAATCCACGGACCAGGGCCTGACCTGGACCAATATTGCCGACGGTCTGACCGAAACCTTCATCTTCGATCTCGTTGCGTCACAAGGTCAACTCTACGCCGGCGCCGCTAATTCGGGCGTGTTTCGTTATTCAGAGAACGA
>CAZVSL010000209.1:0-1237 GCA_964629935.1 uncultured Calditrichaceae bacterium
GGGCGTCGACGGCATCATCATCATCAATGACTCCGGCATCATAGAGTCAGCCAACAGCGCGGTGAAAAAACTGTTCGGATATGCTCCGGATGAAGTGATTGGCAAGAATGTCAGCATACTTATGCCCGAACCGTATCGCAGCAAACACGACCATTATATAAATGAATATCTGCGCACAGGTCAAAAGAAAATCATTGGCATCGGGCGTGAAGTTGTGGGGCTGCGCAAGGATGGTTCGACGTTTCCGATCCATCTGTCAGTCAGTGAGTTTTCGTTCGGAGACAAACGCATGTTCACCGGCCTGATTCATGACATCACAGAGCAGAAATCCCTGCAACAGCGAATCCTGCAATCTGAGCGTCTGGCTGTGATCGGCAAGATGGCTGCCAAAGTAGCGCATGAAGTCCGAAACCCGCTCTCATCCATCAGTTTGAATGCGGAATTGCTGGAAGAAGAATTTGACGGTTTGGATGAATGCAACACCGAAGAAGCGCGCGCCCTGCTAACAGCCATGATCAACGAAATCGACCGTGTGACATCGCTTACCGATGAATACTTGCAGTTTTCAAGGATGCCGGATTCGAGCCCGGTTCGCGGCGATCTCAACGCGCTGCTGCGGGAGCTGTTGCAGATGAGCGCAGCAGAGCTCCAGCAGAAAAATATCAAGCTTGAGACGGAGGGTTTGGAGGATGAACTGGAGCTGCGTTTTGACCGCGCTCAAATACGCCGGGTATTTTTTAATTTGATCCGCAATGCGATGGAAGCGATGCCCACGGGTGGGAAACTGCACGTCTCCAGCAACCGCAACGGGCATACCGCCACGATCGCGATTCGGGATACCGGCACAGGCATTCCTGAAGAGCTGGTCGATAACATATTCAGCCCTTTTTTTACAACCAAAGATTTTGGTACCGGCCTGGGGCTGGCCATTTCACAACAGGTCGTAAATGAACACCATGGTCAGATATATTGCGAAAGCAAAGTCGACCAGGGTACTGTATTTCGAATTGAGTTACCCTTGGAAGAAAGTAAGGCAAGGATTGAAGAATAATGTCTAAATCTATATTGATAGTTGATGACGAAATTAGTGTACGCATGTCGCTTGAGAAGGCCTTGAGCAAGGCAGGTTTCCTGACCAAGACCGCAAGTTCCGGCAACCAGGCACAAAAAATACTGGAAAATGGAGCTGTGGACCTGGTTTTGTCCGATCTCAAGATGCCAGACGGCGATGGTTTTG
>CAZVSL010000209.1:1247-1537 GCA_964629935.1 uncultured Calditrichaceae bacterium
GAGCTTCTGAAAACCATCAAGAAAAAGCACCCCAAGATCGAGGTTATTCTGCTCACGGGTTATGGTACCATCGAACGGGCGGTGGAGGCCATGAAGGAAGGCGCCTATGATTTTATCACCAAGCCGTTCAAGAAAGCAGTGATTCTGAGCACGGTTGAGCGCGCGATTGAAAGGCAGGACTTGCGGCAGGAAAACCGTTACCTCAAGAGTCAGCTCAGCAAAGGCAAGCCATACGATGTCATCATCGGTAAAAGCAGAGCGCTGAGAGACGTGCTCGACATGGTGGAACG
>CAZVSL010000209.1:1547-10025 GCA_964629935.1 uncultured Calditrichaceae bacterium
GGCGCCGCTAACTTCGACCGTGCTGGTGACAGGCGAAAGCGGCACGGGCAAGGAATTGATCGCTCGCGCATTGCATAGCAAGAGTCAGCGCGCGGACAAGCGCTTTGTGCCCATCAACTGCGCTGCCATTCCGGAAAACCTGATCGAGAGCGAGCTCTTTGGCCACATGAAGGGATCCTTTACGGGCGCCATGCGCGACAAAAGCGGTTTATTCAAAGTCGCTGATGGCGGCACCATCTTCCTGGATGAAATCGTCAGCATTCCACTCAATCTCCAGGTGAAGCTGCTGCGCGCCATCGAGCAAAAAGAGATCCTGCCGGTGGGCAGCACCGAACCGGAAATTGTCGATGTCCGCATTGTTGCTGCAACAAACAAGAACCTGGCGAACGAAGTGGAAAAGGGCAACTTCCGTGAGGACCTATACTACCGGCTCAATGTTGTCGGAATTACGATTCCGCCCCTCAAGGAGCGTGAAGAGGATATCCCGGAACTGGTCAATCACTATGTGCAGTTCTACAGCGCCCAGATGAACAAACGCATTACCGGAGTTGCGGAAAACGTCCTGCCCTTCCTGATGAGCTACGAATGGAAGGGCAACGTGCGTGAGCTGGAAAATTCAATTGAACGGGCCGTCATCCTGTGCGATGGCGAAAAACTGCAACTAAACCACTTCCCTCACATCTCGGGCAAGGAAAACTCCAAAGCCTGGAAGGGCGATCTGAAGTCATCCGTAAGGCAGTTTGAGCATGATACCATCCTGCGAACCCTGGATATGGCGGACCAGGATAAGGCAAAGGCAGCCAAGCTCCTTGGGCTAAGCCTGTCCTCGCTGTATCGCAAGATGACGGAGTTGGGCATAGATTTGAAGCTTCATTGAGGATACTCTGCGAAGTTGATGACTTAGTCGGGCTAACAAATTCATGCAAGAGGTGAATACAATTCTGAACGCAAAACACCGCCGATAGCAAAAGCCGGCAGATAGGGCCAAATCCTGACCGGCGTGACAAACGAATCCGTCACAATACCCGCCTTTATCCCTCCCGACATTTATTGTTAACTTTTTTCAACATCCGGTGGCAAGCATCTCCCGCCAAAGTCGATAATGCAATTAGAAACAAATTATCACCGGCGATAATTGATGCAGGACCAGGGAATAATAAACTAGGTAACATAACACTTTAGCAATCTGGAGGCCAATAATGGCATCATTTGGAGACCTGAGTCGTATCGGCGGCAACATTCAAGCCTTGCAGGCATTGAATTCTCTCAATACGATCAACAAGGATCTCGGCATAAGGCAACTGCGTTTGGCGACGGGCAAGCGAATCAACTCCGCCGAAGACGATGCTGCCGGGTTTGTTATCAGCAGAACTCTGCAAGCGCGCAAGCGCGGTCTTGAAACCGCCCTCAACAATGTTGGCGATGCAAAATCCATGCTTTCTGTGGCCGAAGGGGGTCTTGAAAGTATTCTCGACATCCTGGAGACCATGAAGGAAAAAGTCACGCAGGCAGCAAGTGACACGCTGGGCAACAATGAGCGTAACGCTATCGAGGATGAACTCGACGCGCTGACAAGCGAAATCGATGACATCGTTGATGAGACCACCTACAACGGCAGCTCGCTTCTGACTTCTGTAGACAAGACCATCCAGACCGGCGCCGAGACATCGGATACTCTGGTGGTATCGGTGACCACGCAAAGCCACACGGCCGGTGCGTTGACTGTAGACGACGCCAATATCACAGTTTCGTCTGCATCGTTCGCCTCGGCAGCGCTGGACAAGATCAACACTGCGATCACGACCCTGAAAAACAGCATCGCGTCGGTTGGCTCGAATCAGGCGCGCCTGACTACCAAAGAGAACACGTTGTCTATCGCCATCACAAACACAGAAGCGTCACGCAGCAGAATTGCTGACGCAGATTTCGCAAAGGAGCAGCTCGAAGCGCTGAAGCTGCAAATCATGCAGCAAACAGCCACGGCGTCGCTGGCGCAGGCGAACGCAGCGCCGCAGGTCGTATTGTCGCTCTTCGGTTAATGAAGGATAGACACCAGTAGAGATAGAAGAACACATTAACAAATCTAAACTCTGGAGATAATGAAATGGCATCATTTGGTGATTTAAGTCGAATTGGCGGCAACATCCAGGCATTGCAGGCGCTCAACTCGTTGAACACGGTCAACAAGGAGCTGGGCATGCGTCAGCTCAGACTGGCCACGGGCAAACGAATTAACTCAGCAGAGGATGACGCTGCCGGTTTCGTGATCAGCCGGACGCTGCAGGCCCGCAACAAAGGCCTCGAAACTGCACTCAACAATGTCGGCGACGCAAAATCGATGTTGTCCATAGCCGAAGGTGGCCTAGACAGCATCCTCGACATCCTGGAAACCATGAAGGAAAAAGTCACGCAAGCGGCGAGCGATACCCTGGGATCAACAGAACGAAACGCTATTGACGATGAGCTGGATGCACTCACAAACGAAATCGACGATATCGTTGACGAAACCACTTTCAACGGCGTTTCATTGCTGTCCGGCAAGCAGATGACAATTCAGACAGGCGCCGAAACCTCGGACACCCTGTTTGTAACCGTCAGTGCTGCAGACCATGACTCAGCCGCGCTGGGCGTGACCGACAGCAGCATCGATGTTTCCTCAGCAGCAAATGCCTCAACAGCATTGGGCCGAATCAACACCGCAATCACAACGGTGAAAAACAGCATCGCTTCCCTCGGTTCGAACCAGGCCCGCTTGACTACGAAGGAATCGACCCTGGCCACCGCGATCACGAACACAGAAGCTTCCAGAAGCAGAATCGCTGATGCAGATTTTGCCAAAGAACAGCTCGAGGCGCTAAAACTGCAAATCATGCAACAGACGGCCACAGCCTCACTGGCCCAGGCGAATGCCGCACCACAAGTGGTGCTGTCGCTATTCGGTTAAGCTAGACTTAGTTGACCGGGGAAAAGGTGTCCTTTCTCAGGACACCTTTTTTTTTGCCTGCGGCATTCACAAATAAATTGTTTCTGCCGAAAAATAATAACATTGTCAGGGGTTTTATTGACGTTGCGTCGAGGGTAGATGCCACAGCACACCAAAATCTCAGGGGAGGAATTCGTCAAGAAGCTCTTGTCTGGCGAACGCGATTTTGCTGGCATCAAGCTTGAGGAGCGCTTCAACATGAATAACTGCGACGGCTATGAGGAGCTGCTGCGGTATTTGATGAAGTGCAAAATCTGGCTGGAACCCGTCGTGCTCGATGCTGCTGATCTGAAATATCTGCAAGCAACCAAGCTATATCTGCCGTTTGTAAAAGCTGACTATGCAGATTTCACCGGCGCCAAATTGCCGAAAGTAAACTTTTTCAAAGGCAGCCTGGAGAAAACCAACTTTTGGAAAGCCGACCTGAGATGGGCAAACTACAGATTTGCCAACCTGAAGAATGTCAACTTTCAAAAAGCTGAACTGCAAAAGTCCAATTTTCAGAATGCTATCCTGGAACGGGCAAAATTCAAATCCGCGGATTTATCTTATGCGAGGCTGGAGAATGTTGTGGCGGAGCGAGCCAATTTTCAGCAGGCAAATCTGGCGCAATCGAGTTTCTGTTACACCAATCTGACTGATGCCAACCTGAAATCGGTAAAGGCTCAGGAGGCAAACTTCTGGGATGCAGTCCTGCATAGCGCAAATCTGATGAACGCAAATCTGGTCGCCGCAAATTTCAAAAGCGCCCGGCTCGACCAGGCCAACCTCAAGAACGCACATCTCGAGAAAGCCGACTTCCGCAATGCCAAGATGAAGCTGACAAATCTGCAAAACAGCGGTCTGTCAAAAGCAAAGCTGTTTAACACCAGTGTTGAGCAGGCCGATTTGCAGAACGCCAATCTACAGGGCGCTAACTTGATCGGCGCCAATTTTACGGATGCAAACCTGCAAAATGCGGACTTCAAAAGTGCGCGCATGCGAAACGCCAACTTCTCGCACGCCAATCTCATGCATGTGCGCAATATCGAGCTGTCCATAAATCTCATCGATGCTAATTTCAACCGAACCATCGTCACGCCAGACGCACAGCGCATTATCAAAAAGGTACTCAGCCAACGCTCGATGTTCATTCTCAAGGAGGGAATCTAAACACTACCTGATGTTCTGCTGGTGGTTTCACCTTAGCACGTTAACACATTGAGAACACATCCGGACTTCAGTTTCTCACCGAAGCGGTCGAAAATTCTCTGGATGAGTATTAAATCAAAGGTGAGATCACGTGTTTACAGAAGAAGTGGGGATACTTGCCGAGCTTGAGTTGACGGGCGTGCAATCTTCATACAGGCATAACCGGTTTGGCGACGTCTTTTACGCCTTAACTGTTGCTTTGAAACCTCAGACAGTGGTCGAGCTCGGCACTTTCATGGGCTACAGCGCACTCCATATCGCTGCGGCGCTATGTGACAGCGACAAAAACAGTACACTGACCATGATCGACTTGTGGGATATGTATCCGTATCGTCATTGCTCTCTCGAGACCACAAGAGAGCATTTTCGCAGGAACGGTTTGCTCGATCTCGACAACGTCGCCTGCAATTTCATCAACAAGGATGCGTTTCGCGCTCATAACGATTTCGAGGCCCATGCCATCGACATGCTGCACATCGATATCTCCAACGACGGAGAAAAACTCGCGCGCTGTATGCATGGCTGGCATGACAAGCTAAAGCCGGGCGCGCTTGTGCTGATCGAAGGCGGCTCGGAAGAGCGGGATAGCATCGAATGGATGATAGAGCATGAGAAGGAGCCAATCCGGAAATTCTTGATTTCCGAGTGGTTCCGGCGCAAATTCGAATTCGCTACGCTCGAACCTTTTCCATCTCTAACCATAGCAAGGAAGCTATCATGATACCGATGCACAAAGTCTTCATGCCCAGGGATATCGATGAAATCATCAGGCCGCTGCGCAAAGTACTGGAAAGCGGCTGGATCGGTGAGGGACCGAATGTACAGGCGCTGGAGCAAGGGATCGGCGCTTTCCTGGGCGCAGAAAATGTCACCGCTCTGAATTCCTGCACCAGTGCGCTGCAACTGGTGCTCCGGCTCTGCGGCGTGGGCATCGGCGATGAAGTCATCACCACGCCTATGACATGTATGGCCACCAACGAACCGATCGTGCTGACAGGCGCCACGCCGGTCTGGGCTGATGTGCAACCTGACACCGGCAACATCGACCCGCAGAGCATCAGAAAAAAAATCAGTATCAGAACAAAAGTTATCATAGTGGTGCACTGGGGCGGGTATCCATGCGATATGGAGGAAATCAACGCTATCGCACAGCAGCACGGCCTCAGGGTCATCGAAGACTGCGCCCACGCCTGGGGAGCGGAGTATCACGGCAAGCGCATCGGCAACCAGTCCGATTTCGCCTGCTTTTCCTTGCAGGCGATCAAGCATTTTACCACCGGCGACGGCGGCGTTCTGGTCTGCAGGAACGCGGATGAGCATCGGCGCGCCCGCTCTTTGAAATGGTTCGGCATCGACCGGGAACAGCGCAAAGAAAACCGCCTCGGTGTGGCTGAGTGGGATATTGTGGAGGCAGGGTACAAATTTCACATGAACGATATCGCCGCCATCATCGGGCTGGCGCAGTTGCCCTATCTGCCGGAGCTCATCGAAAAACGGCGTTTCAACGCAGCTTGCTATCGCGAGCAATTCCACGGGCTGGAGCGCGTGCGCTTGCTCGAGGAAAAAACCGACCGGTTATCCTCATACTGGCTGTTCACAATGCTGGTCGATGACCGCGAATCGTTCATCAGCCATCTCAAGCAACATGGCATCGCTGCTTCCATTGTGCACGCGCGCAACGATACCCACACAATATTTGCGCACTATAACAACGCCGGCCTGCACGGTCTCGATGCATTCTCGGAAAAGATGGTTTGCATACCGGTCGGTCAATGGGTAGAGGAACCGGAACGTACAAAAATAATCGAGGTCATCAAACGCCAGGACTGGCCGCAAGACCTGCAACGCGTAACCATTGTCACCGAAGACAGCAAACAAATTTGTAACCTCTGATCCGAAATCACCATGCAAAAATGCAATATAGTCCTGATCAACCCCGGGGATATTCACCAAAAAATCCATGTCAATTGCTTTCGCGAAGTGGCCGAGCTGCTATCCCATGGCTTGCATGACCTCGGCCGCCAGGTGCAATTGTCCGAAGGCCTGTGCCCGGACAGTACCAACATCATTCTTGGGTATCATTTGCTTAAAGGTAAACGCCTGCCTCCTGAGTATGATTGCATCATCTATCAACTTGAAGAGCTGGTGAAAGACTGCGAAACGCCGCTGCCGTACATGCTGGACACCCTGCGCTCAAACTGCAAGATATGGGACTTCAACAGGCGGAATATTGAATTTCTGAAAACGCAGGGTATCAACGCGATCTATAAGCCACTTGGCTACCATCCCAAAATGGAAAAGGTGCCCAAACGGGCCAACAAAGATATCGATGTTCTGTTCTATGGCTCCACCAACCAACGTCGCGTCGATATCCTGAAGGCGTTAAATGAGCACATGAAAGTGAAGAAATTGTTCGGCGTTTATGGCAAAGCGCGCGACGAGTGGATCAGCCGGTCCAAGATCGTACTTTCAATCTATCATTATGAGTCAAAGTATTTTGATGAAGTCCGGCTCTCATATCTCCTGAGCAACCGTATTTTCACAATTGTGGAAGATACGCCCGGCAAACGGCTCAAAGATGCACTGGTGTTTGTGCCATACCAGGACATTGTGGCGGCCTGTCAATATTTCCTGCACCAGGATGAGCTCAGGAAAACGCTGGCGTACAAGGCTTATCAAGCCTTTAAAAAATATCCGGAATCTGAATTTCTGCGCTTTGCCCTGCAGGGTCAGGATGTGGAAATCGCAACCTGAGGCAAACTCATGTAACGCGCTTTCCCGAGAACAGTCAAAACAACACAGCATATCATGTCACGCAGCGCATCTATCATCATTGTCACCTTTAACTCGGCGGAAACCATCGAAACCTGCCTTCGCAGCGTCATCGGTACGCTGCGGCCGCAGGACGAAGTTTTCATCGTCGACAACAACTCGAGCGATAACACACTTGCCGTGGTCAGGGCGACAATTCCGGCTCACGAGAGCCGCGTTCACCTGCTTCCGCAGCCAACCAACACCGGATTTTCGCGCGGCTGCAATATCGGCATCGAACATTCTCATGGCGAATATATCATCCTGCTCAATCCGGACACCGAGGTTTTTGAGGACTGGATCGCACGCCTCACACATCATTTTCAGGAATATGACCATACGGGCGCGGTCGGCGCGTTGACAAACTCGGGGATGAGCAACCAAAACATCCTGAGATACTTTCCGGATTACTACACCTATCTGCAAGATGTGTCCGGCCTGCTCGCAGCTTTGCGACAGAGATTCAACCGAAAAAGCGTGCCGACCAGAGTTCTGATGGGCTTTTGCATGGCGCTTCGGCGCGAGGTTCTCGAAGAGATCGGCGGCCTGGATGAGGATATCTTCCTCGGAGATGATGACCTGGAGCTATCATGGCGCTTGCGCATCAACGGATTCTATCTGAGAGTGGCGCTGGACGCATTTCTCAACCATGAATCGCAGGTTAGCTTTGAAACGCTGCCAAAATCGCAAACAACAAATTTCGTGCAGCAAGGCGCAGACGTGCTTTATGCAAAAATGCAGAAATATTATGCCCCGGCGCGCGTCCCCGATCCGCGCCTGTTTTTCAACATCGACTGGTGGCGGCCATCGATCCTCAAAGAGAAACCTTACGCCGAAGTCTTTGACTCCGACATTCTGCCATATCAGGAAGAAGATATCATCCCTGCCGTGAAGGGTTTCCTGAAAATAGGAAATTTTGAGAAAGCGGCTGAAGTTCTGCAGCAAGCGCTTGCTATCCTGCCAAACAGCTATTTCCTGTGGTATCTCGCCGGCTCAGTCTATCTGCTGATGCGCGCCCCCGATAAGGCGGAATTTGCCCTGAAAAATGCCTGGTGCGTTGAAAGCGACAGCACCAGAGCGCGCGACAAATTGCTCGATCTATACAAACGCCAGCACAGACCTGACGAAGCGAACAGGCTGTTTGGTGTACGCCCGGCCTGATGTTTATTCTGCAGCTCTACTCCGGGCAGGATACCGGCGCAGGCGATTTTGTCTATCGCATCGCCCAGCCGGCAACGGGGCTGGCCTCTCTGCCCGGCGTCGAAGTCCTGAACCTGGATCTGCTGCAGGTTGCGAACTGGTCGCTGCTGGAACAGACGCCGCTGCTCATCCTGCACCATCTTTCCGACCCGGACATGTTGCAGGTGGTCCGGCAGCGCAGGCGTCAACGGCTTCCGACCATTTATGAGCTGGCCGATAACTTTCGCGTCTCACACCAACATCTTGCTGAGGCCAGCAGCAAAGGACCACCGGACTACCATTGTGTTATGGAA
>CAZVSL010000210.1:0-9963 GCA_964629935.1 uncultured Calditrichaceae bacterium
TTTTCCGGGCGTATTCGCCAGAAAACCGCTGACTTTCAGGATATCGACCGTACGACTGAGGCTGAATTTGACCGCCGCTGGAACATCGATGATTCTACCACGACAAATGAAGAGAGAATTCTGGAATTGAGCGGTCGATACGAGCCGCTTCAAGGCCTTTCTGTGCGCGCCGGGCTTGGCCGTCTCTCCAAGTCCGCGCAGTTCAGCGCCAACCGCTGGGAAGTGCATTCGCGCTTGCAACGGGGAAATTGGCCTGGCGTTGATTACTTTGTTGAAGTTATCGAGCGTGACAATGCCCGGCTGCGCAATAGCAGCAGTTGGTTGCGGCAGCGCGGTCGGGCACAGGCCAGCCTCTGGCGGTTCAAGCCGGTTTTCGAATACGAGGGTGAGGTGCGCAAGGACACACAAAGTGACACGAGTCGCACGGGCTTTCGCTTTGATTCTTATGCTGCTGGCCTGGGTTTCGCGCCCTGGAAGTCGCTGCACCTGAACGCCCGTTTTAATGTACGCGATGACAAGGATCGCACCGACGGCATATTCATCGACAAATCCATAGCCCGCACTCAGCAATACGGCCTGACGTTGCGAAACTGGCATGCGTTTCATGTGACGGCGACCTACACCCATCGCAATCGTGATTTTAATGAAGCTTCGGTGCAGGACACGCGTACGGACCTGGCCGATGTTCAAATAGGCTACCGACCCGGGCACTCAGGCGTTCGTGGAAATTTGTACTACCAGCTTTCTAATACTCAGATTGCCAGGCAGGAAGAAGTCTTCGTCGAAGTCGATGAAGGCAGCGGCAATTTCCGCTTCAACGAAGAGCTCAACGAATTCGAGCCGGATCCATTTGGCAATTTTGTACGCCGGCTATTCTCGACCAAGGATTTCGTGCCAGTCGTGGAGCTGCGCATGCGTGCTGACATGCGACTGACGCCGGCGAAGTTTCTTTCTGAGGAAAACAGCTCGTGGCTGACCTCTCTTTTGAAACCGGTTTCCACTGAGACGTTTGTACGCATTGACGAGCGTACCAGAGAAAAGGACGTTCGGCGGGTCTATCTGCTCGATCCCGGGGTATTGCAACAGGATAGCACCACGATTTTCGGCAGCATTGAATTGCGTCAGGATGTTCATCTCTGGGAGAACAGCCGAGACTTCGCCCTGCGTTATCGCTATCGCAACCGCAACGAGCTCAACAATCAGTTTGTTGGCGGCGGCCAGGATCGCGAGACCCTGCAACACCTTGTGCGTCTGCGGGCGGCCCTTTCACGGCAGATTAGCACGCAAATAGAATTTGGCAACAGAAGTGAAAATCGGTCCTTTCAGGCTCCGGGAAGAAACGACCGGCAGATTCGGGCCAACGAGCTCGAGGTGGATATGGCTTACCGGCCACAACCAAGATGGGAGGTTGCTCTGCGCGGCAGCTTCAGCCGCAGCAAAGATATTCTGCCGGATCCCGACACCAAAGCTACCATCCTCGCGCTGGCGCCGCGGGCCACCTATTCATTGAGCAGCAAAGGCCGGGCGCGTGCGGAAATCGAATGGACGCGCGTCGACCTTGCACCGCGGGCAAGACTGATTCCTTTCGAGCTTACAGAAGGCAACCGGGCCGGAACGACCTTCCGCTGGAACTTCGGATTTGATTATCGCGTGTCGCGAAACGTGCAAGCATCGGTAAATTACTTTGGCCGAAATGAACCCGACCGGCCGCGTGTACAGCATATCGCAAGAGTGGAGATGCGGGCGTTTTTTTAGCCACAATTATTCAGTCAGATAAACAAGAAATCTATGAAAGCAATCGTCAATATCTTGCTTGTTCTGCTCATCTGTGGCTCAGTCTGCGGAGAGGCGCGCGCGACAACCGCTGGAAACAGGCTGAGCCGCGTGGAAATTGTGGGCAATCGGGAATTCAGTGCAAACCAGCTTAAGAACTGGCTGGGATTGAAGCGAAATGTACTGGTCACTACAGAGCAGGTCCGCGAGCAAGCGCAACTTATGCTCGACCATCTCACGGAGCGCGGCTATTTCTTCGCAAGAGTCGATTCGATTGCGTACGACTACAATGCTGACTCATCGCAAGTAGGCGTCACGCTATCGCTGGATGAGGGCAAACGCACAAAAGTGGAATCTGTACAGTTCGAAGGTGTTGATTCGACAGCGACTCAAATACGGGCTGACTTGCAAACGCAGGCAGGTAACCTGTTCTCGCCGGCGGTGCTGGAGCAGGATATCGAGTATCTGATTGCGCACTATGAAGCTCGCGGCCACCCGTATGCTCGCGTTGAAGTCAGTCAACTGCGGCTGGCGCCTGATAACGCTGACACAGAGCAAGGCTTACACATCCGCCTGCAGGTTGACCCCGGTCCGGCAGTGCAAATCGATGATATCGAAATCGTTGGCAACACGCAAACCCGCGCCTCGGTGGTCTTGCGCGAGCTGCCTGTCGCGGTCGGTGATTTGTACAATCAGGAAGAGATCGACAGGATTCGCCCGAAACTATTGAAGCTTGGTTTCTTCAAGTGGGTCAATCCGCCCCGGCTTGAGTTGTTGGATGGTGACCGCGGGCGTCTGGTAATTGAATTAGCCGAGGGCAGTCACAATCGCTTCGACGGCGTCATTGGCTATAATCCTGCCACAGCCGCCAGCGATGGTTTCGTCACCGGGTTGCTCGATATCCGCTTTGGCAATTTGTTTGGCACGGGGCGCAAAGCTGAAGCTCGCTGGGAACGCCGCACCGAAAAGACGCAGGAATTCCGTCTGAGCTATACAGAGCCGTGGGTCGCCGGCTTGCCGATCAACGCCGGATTCGGGTTTGAACAGTTGATTCAGGACACAAGCTATGTGCAGAGACAGATAGGGCTGAATGCCAGCGTCTTGTTCGGCGATAACATTTCGCTTTTCTCCAGGATTTCGCGCAGCACGATTTCGCCGGATTCTCTGGCGCGGCTGAGGTTCAGTATCCCGGCCAGCAGCTCGCTCAATCTCGAGCTTGGCCTGGCTTTCGATACTCTGACTGAGCCGCTCAACCCGCGCAATGGCGTACGCTATCGCACTGCGTTTGAATGGAGCCGCAAGCGTGTCCGGCAACCTGATGCTGACATGGGCGATGAGTCCTTCAATCTCAAGAGATTATCAGTTGATTTTGAGAATTATTTTTCCATTTTTCGATGGCAGGTGGTTGCAATCGCATTGCATGGTCGTGAGATTACAACCGATGAACCGGTTGTGCAGCTTACAGATCAGTATCGTTTTGGCGGCACAAAGACGTTGCGCGGCTACCGTGAAGAACAGTTTCGCGGCTCTCGCATCGCCTGGGCCAATTTTGAGTACCGCTACTTGCTGGGCCGCCACTCGCGCTTTTTTCTGTTTTTTGACCTTGGTTATTTCTTCCGGCAGGAGATTGTGCAACAAAATCTGGTTGCGCGCGACGGTGTGAAACCGGGTTATGGCCTGGGTTTGCGACTCGATACGCCGCTCGGCTTCTTCGGTATTGATTACGGCCTGGGTGAAGGAGACAGCTTTTCAAATGGCAAAGTCCATATCGGTCTGACGAATGAATTTTGATTTGCTGACAATGGTCATTTTGCTGCGGCCGCTGAACCTGGTGTTGTGTGCCATTTCCGTGTTTGTGGGCGCTTTTGTCACAGGTACCATCCAGCCCATATCAAACGTGGCGCTTGCATGCATTTCAGCAACTCTCATCATGGCAGCCGGCAATGCCATAAACGACGTCTATGACCTGGAGATCGACAGAATCAACAAGCCGTTTCGTCCGCTGCCGTCTGGCCGGATTTCGACCGATTTGGCCTTCAAGTTTGCAATTATTTTGTTTGCTTTCGGGGTTTTTCTTAGTATATTTATCAGTTGGATTGCATTTTGGACCGCAATTGCTGTTAGTTTGGGACTGTTTTTTTATAGTTACCGCCTGAAGCGAACAGTACTTGTCGGTAATTTATGCATCAGCCTTTGTTCAGCTCTTGCGTTCTTTTACGGTAGTCTTGCTGTGGGTCGCTGGCAAGAAGCTTTGATTCCGGCAACGTTCGCTTTTTTGTTCCATCTTGGGCGAGAGATAATCAAGGACATTGAAGACAAGGATGCGGATCGGGTGCAAGCTGCAACCACATTGCCTGTAAAATATGGCACGAAAACAGCGTTAGGTATTGCCTCTGTCGTACTCTCTGTTTTGATCGTCGCAACTCTCTTCCCTTATATTTTTGATATTTACGGAACGGCCTACATCACAGTGGTCGTTCTCGGTGTGGATGTTGTCATTTTGGGCATCCTGTTTTTCATGTGGGCTTTTCCTTTCCCTGAGTCTTTAAGACGCATTTCTTTTATCTTGAAGGCCGATATGTTTGTCGGCTTGCTTGCGGTCTACCTGGGAGTCCAAGGCAAAACAATTCTATAGTGTTATGCGAGCATTGATC
The DNA here is from genome assembly GCA_964629935.1 of uncultured Calditrichaceae bacterium. Taxonomy (GTDB): domain Bacteria; phylum Zhuqueibacterota; class Zhuqueibacteria; order Oceanimicrobiales; family Oceanimicrobiaceae; genus CAZVSL01. The sequence continues at coordinate 4,428 of CAZVSL010000210.1, forward strand.
CAGCGCGTGTCAAAAGGATCGGTTAGCGTTGATGGCGAGGTCAGAGGGCAGATCGGTCGCGGTCTGGTCATCCTGCTCGGCGTGCGCAATGATGACACGCAGGATGATGTCCGTTTTTTGGCTGAAAAATGTGCAAACCTGAGAATCTTTGCAGATAGCGACGGCAAGTTCAATCTCTCCTGTCTCGATGTTCAGGGAGACGTGTTGGTGGTGTCGCAGTTTACGCTGTATGGAGATACGCGCAAGGGGCGCCGGCCGAGCTTCATCGATGCGGCGCCGCCGGAATTGTCAGAGCCCCTCTACGAGAGCTTCGTTTCGGCCATGCGTGCCCTCGGTTTAAAAGTTGAAACCGGAGAATTTGGCGCCATGATGGATGTTGAGATTCATAATGATGGCCCGGTCACGCTAATGATAGAGAGCAAACGAACGTGAACCACGACGAATTATTGGGATTGCGGGAAAAACGCATCGTTCTGGCATCCGCTTCGCCGCGCCGGGCAAGCCTGTTCGAGCTTGCCGGATTTCGCTTTGAAGTGCAGCCGAGCAAGATCAACGAGCACGATGAGGTCTATACCATCCCGGAAGTGCAGGTGCTCGAGCTTTCACAGAAGAAAGCGTGGAAAGTGGCCGAAACAACTAAAGATGGCCTGATCATCGGTGCGGATACTATCGTGGTTCTGGATGGCCGCACACTTGGCAAACCCGAAAATGCCGACAACGCCCGCGCCATGCTGCGAGAGCTAAGCGGCCGCACGCACATCGTGTTTACCGGCTTCACGATTATCGAACAGCCCGCCGGAGAAATTGTCAGCGATTATGAGCGCACGGAAGTGACCTTCAGGGCGTTGTCAGATTCCGAGATCGATGCGTATGTGGAAACCGGCAGTCCTCTGGACAAGGCGGGGGCTTACGGCATACAGGACCATGGCGCCTTGTTTGTCAGCAAAGTAAATGGCTGTTTTTACAATGTGATGGGATTTCCGCTGTCGCGGTTTTATGTGCGATTGCGCGAAATGATGGAAAAGCAAAGCTCCGGCAACGGTGCAAATGAGCAGATGTAAGCTGTAGTCACCTGTGTTAATGGATGGCTACATAAGGGGTCAAAGGATGGAAGATATCGGTAAGACGCTGCAAGAAACACGCAAGCAGCAGAAGAAAACCCTTGAGGATGTTTTCGATGACACACGCGTCAACATAGAACATCTTCGACTATTGGAAGCGAACGATTTTTCATTCTTGCCGGAGACGTATGTAAAATCGTTCATCAAGACGTATGCCACCTCACTCGGGCTTGATGCAAATGAAATCCTTGACGCCTACCGGGCCCGCCAGGAAGAAGCGCAAAAAGATGCCGCCGAAAGTGAAGCGGTTGAAGTCGTGGAAGATGAGTCAGTCACCAGGCCGGCTCCGGCAGCTCCCGCTAAACATTTGCCCCCCTCAGGGCGCGTTATTGAATACGCTCTGGGAATCGGCTCCCTTTTGTTTCTCGCAGGCTTGCTGTTTGTCTACATTCAATATCGCTCGCAAATCTATGCTGCGCCGATCGATGAGCTGAGTTATCGTCAGAATCACGATTATCTTGATTTCGCCGATATTCGTGTCAACACGCCGGACCGTGAGGGCAGCAAGAGTTCTGAGCCAATCGAGCTGGAAGTGAGCGCCCGCGACAACATCAGAGTAGCGCTTACTATCGACAATGATGAAACTACTGAGACAACATTGGCGCCCAAACAGAAGATGGTATGGCTGGCGCAAGATCGCATCGATCTGCAACTGTGGCGTGTACAACCGCGAGCCCGTTTGCAATCGACGCCTGTTTCGGATAGTGTGGAAGCGGTTGTGAGATTGTCTTTTGCGAAACCGGATGTGCATGATTAAAGACTCGATCAAATCCGTTTATCTCATCGCGATTTGCGGTACGGGTATGACCGCACTCGCTGGTTTGCTCAAAGAGCAGGGCTACCAGGTCTCCGGCTCCGATGAGAACGTTTATCCGCCTATGAGTACCTTCCTCGAGGAGAATGGCATTCCGGTGCACATCGGCTACGACCCGAGCCACCTTGACGCCAATCCCGATCTTGTTGTTGTAGGCAACGCCATGTCGCGTGGCAATCCCGAGGTGGAGGCGATGTTGGAGCGCAAGTTGCTCTACGTTTCGCTGCCGTTTGCGCTGCGCGAGCTCTTCATCCGCGGCAAGTACTCTTGCGTGGTGGCAGGAACGCATGGCAAAACCACCACCAGCTCGCTTTTGAGCTGGGTTCTGGAAAGCGCCGACCGCGATCCGGGATTCTTTATTGGCGGTATCCCGGAAAACTTTGGCCGCGGTTTCAAGTCGGGCGGCGGCGAGTTTTTTGTTTCCGAAGGCGATGAATATGATTCCGCTTTTTTTGACAAAGGCTCGAAATTCTTACATTATCTGCCAGACCTGGTCATCCTTAACAATGTAGAATTCGACCACGCTGATATTTTCCGCACATTTGATGATGTTGAGATTACATTTCGCCGTCTCATCAATTTGATTCCACGCAACGGCTATCTGATTGCGGGCTGGGATGACCCGGTTGTGCGCAGGTTAAGCGAAAAAGCGTTTTCTTCGGTGGTGAGTTTCGGGTTGGGTGATGACGCTGAATGGCGCGCTGCCGGGATACGCAGCGATAGCGACGGTACGGCCTTCGATGCCATCCACAAGGGCAGTAAGTATTTAACTGTCCGGACTCCGTTGCACGGCGCGCACATGGTGCGCAATTGTCTGGCCGTTGTCGCCTCCTGCCATGCGCTCGGATTGACGCGGGAAGAAATAGGCCAGGGGCTTGCCACCTTCAAAAATGTGCGCCGGCGTCTGCAGCTCAAGGGTGAGGCCAACGGTATCCGAATTTTCGATGATTTCGCACACCATCCCACTGAAGTCGCTGCGACCATCAGTGCGATGCGGTCCCGGTTTCCGGGACAGCGCTTGTGGGCTCTGTTTGAGCCGCGCACCGCAACCAGCAAGCGCAACTTGTTCGAGCAGAATTTCATCGAAGCTCTGGCAGGCGCGGATCAGGTTGTGCTGACGCCGCTCTATGCCAGCGAGAAAGTCCCCGAAATCGAGCGCCTGTCACTGGAACGCGTGCTCGATGGCCTAAAGGGTAAAGGCGTGCCGGGACAGCTTCTGCCGGCCGACGAGCAAATGGTTGCATATCTTAAGAGAAATCTCCGTTACGGTGATGTTGTCCTTTTCATGAGCAACGGAGATTTTAATCAAATTCCGCTAAAACTGTTAAAGGTCATATAAATTACCGGAAGAGTGCTATGAGTGAAGAGAAAAGAAAGCCAGACGTACGCAGGAAGAGAAGAGGGCAATCAAGCAGGCCCCGTCATCACCAGGACAACCGAAATATCAAAAGGATGATATCGGAGATCGAGGAAAAGCTGATGGATTCTATCGTACCTGAATCCCTCAGCGGTCTGAATTCCTTTGAAAGGAAATTGGTGCACCGGCACTTTGACCACAGCACCTCCTATGAGACGCGTACCTATCGCAACGGCGATAAGTTTACGCTGTGCGTTTATCCCGTAGCGAATATTGAAAAATTTGCAAAAGATAAGGCCGAAGAATCATTGCAGAGCGGCGAATCAGTCGAGCTGCCGCCAATGGGCAGCTTCGAGCGCTATATTGTCCATAATGCGCTCAAGGATTATAGCGGCGTCGAAACGGCGAGTGTGGGTGATGGCAAAGAGCGACACGTGCAAATCGTGTCCAAACGATTCGGACGCGGCCTGAAGCGAATTGCAAAGAGAATCAAGTTGTTTTAATTGGCCAGCTTGCGACGTTCAACCATACCGGATTCGTGTAACATCTGAATTGTTGACCTCCGGCGCCCGAGTACAGCTCTGCCCGGAGGTAGCAATTCGTTTTCTGCCCTAAAGTGAAGATTTCGTCATGATTTGTGGAATCGGGAAAAGCAGTGATCTCCCGCAGCGGGCGCTCTGTTTTTGCCGTTATGTCTCCCTCGATGATAACCAGCTTTGCCAGAGCACCAAACTCCGCGGAAGAAAAGCACTTCGCATGAACGCGGATTGCCGCGCCGATGAAATTATCTCCCGGGCGCGCAAGCTTACCTGCATCATCGCTAATCTGTAATTCCACAAACGGACCATCCGTCACCACCATGTTGCCCAGCCTGATCGCGCTGAGCAGTGATTCCAGGTCGAGAGCGCCGGGGACGTAAAGGGCCGTACGTACTTTGCCAAACAGATTGTGATGGTTCTCACGCATGGACAAAAACGGGACACCAATCTGCCGAAAGCGGTTGAAGTTGCCGTGCGCATCGTTGCCGCCAACGATGAAAATTCGCCTGCCAGACAGCAGCAGCTCGACCCACGCCTGCATTCCTTCATCAAGCCCTTCTGGTGAGCCATTCCATATCTGCAAGCCCTGCAGCCTCGGATGGTCATAATCTTGCTTTTGCCATTTGCCGCGCCGGACAAACAAGCGTTGCAGCCACGGCGGCTGAATCGCCGGATGAGCTGCAAAAGCCAAAGAGCTCTTGTTGCAGTTTAACAGAATGTCTCCTATGGAAATAGTTGGCCACGTGCGCAGCCAGCGCTCCGCTCCATCGCCGTCGCCGGGTACGTACTCCGGGTTATTCAGTAGCAAGATATGGACGTTCTGGTTCTTATGGTTTCCGGCCGATATTTCCTCGCCGGGAATGATAACGAAATGATCATGGCGCGCATTTAAGGCGGCTATCTCGTTCCATAATGCCTTCCATTTGCCAAGAGCCGGATCCTTCTTGAGATAGTTGTCCGGATCATCGTCCAGGTCATAGGAGTGGTCGGTTGCGCAGAAGAAGCTAAGTCCCATCGCCTGTGCCAGCTTGAGTGTGGCGCCGAGCGGAGCGCCGAATTCAACCTGGTCATTGGTGTAGCTGGTGTGACAGTGGAATTCCCCGAAACGCCAACCCGGGGCAGCCGGTAATGGCGAGGCGTCCAGAGTGACGGCAAAGGGGGCATGGCTGGTCCGCCTGTAATTGTCGTTCCGGATGGTTTTCGCGCCGCGCTCTGACTCTATGCGGACAGTGACATCGATTTCGAGCGGACCGAAGTAACCTGCAGGCGCCGGTATGTTAAATATCTGATGCCAAAAGCTATCACCGATGTGCATGAGCTTGAAGTCATAAGAATTTCGGCGAGCTTGACCCGACCATCGGAGTTCGATATCTACGCGGTCCAAACTGACCGGGTATCGGTGTGCATCCTTGATGATGAGCAGGACCGGAACATCCATGCCCGGCTCGAGCCGGTGTGGTACATCCGCGATGACTTCCGGCTCTTTTTGAGTCAATCTGTTGTAAAACCCCCTCAATGTATAGTGGATTTCAGCATACAGCAGAATCGATGGCAGCAGCGCGCTCAGCTCAGATAGAATAATAAGATCGATGGCCATATTAGTCTGCCGGCTCTACCATGCGTTTCAAACGCCAATTTAGCTTCCAGGAGTAGGAGACCTGCTTCCATTGAACGGTAGTTGGAAATAGAAGGACTGGCGTAAACA
>CAZVSL010000211.1:0-9921 GCA_964629935.1 uncultured Calditrichaceae bacterium
CTGGCGATGGCTTTGTTCTTTCTTGCCATCGCTGTTGCCAACTGGATTTATCTTCAAAGTAAATACAACTCTGCAATTTACGCCTGTTTTGGTAATCTGGCGTTGAGTATTGCGATATTCTCTGTCTTCGAGTCACCCCAATACTTTGTGTGGCTTGGCTGGCAGAGCCTGCTTGTCATTTCAACGGCTATCTGGTTTCGCTCCCGTATTATTATCATCGTGAACAGCCTTATATACCTGGCCATTTTCATTGCTTATTTGCAGTTAGCGGATTCGAATCCCCTTGTGAATCTTAGCTATGCGGTTGTGGCGCTGGCCAGCGCACGCATACTGAACTGGAAGCGTGAGCGCCTCGAATTGAAGACGGATATGATCCGCAATGCTTATTTGGCGAGTGCTTTTATAATCGTTCTGTACGGATTGTACCATGCAGTGCCGCAATCATATATCAGCCTTTCCTGGCTTGGCGCTGCATTGTTTTACTTTGGCATGAGTTTATTATTAAGGAATCTCAAATATCGCTGGCTTGCATTCTTGACTATCCTGGCTATGATTGTCAGGGTCTTTGTTGTGGACATGGCGCAGATGGAAGCGGCGTTGCGCATCGTGCTGTTCCTTGCTGTGGGCTTTGTTTTGCTCGCACTTTCTCTGGTATATACGCGCTACCGCAGCCGCAGTGGTCCACAGGCGAGGCAAGCGTGACATGAATCTTGGAGACAGAATAGATTCGATCTCATCCCGTTATAAGAGACTGATGACACTTAAGTTAAGAGAAGAATAGGAAGAGAATCACCAATATGGCAAAACGATTTCCGAGTCCGGTTTATAATCCTGTTAGTATGTTTGGTGCCGTCATCGCCATTGTAAACTTTGTCGCCATCACGGCAATTGTATTATACGAGCAGATCCTGGGTAATTTGGCTCCCTATGCAGGTATTATTGCCTTTATCATATTACCTGCCATTTTGATAATGGGCTTGATTCTAATACCAATAGGTATGATATTCGAGCGTCGCCGACTGCTCAAAGCCGGAGATGATGCAGTTCCACGCTCGTTCTATCTGGACCTTGGCAAGCCTTCGCACAGACTTGCAACGATTGTCTTTGCATCCGGAACGATACTTTTTCTCATGGCGACTGCAGTCGGAAGTTACCGGGCTTACGAGTTTACAGAGTCGGTTACTTTTTGTGGCCAATTTTGTCACGGCGTTATGAATCCTGAATATACGGCCTACCAGCATTCGCCTCATGCTCGCGTGACATGTGCCGAATGTCATGTGGGAGAAGGTGCCGACTGGTTTGTAAAGTCCAAGCTCTCAGGTGCTTATCAGGTCTATGCCACTGCTTTTAATCTCTATCCAAGGCCGATTCCAACTCCAATTGAGAATCTACGCCCGGCACGGGAAACCTGTGAGCATTGTCATTGGCCGGATAAGTTTCACGGTTCCCAGGAGATGATATTCAACCACTATATGGTGGATGAAGAAAATACCAAATGGACGATACAGATGCTGATAAAGACGGGCGGAGGCAGCAAGGAAGCCGGAGTTGCAGAGGGCATCCATTGGCACATGAACATCGCCAATGAGATCGATTATATTGCGACGGATGAAAAGAGGCAGGAAATCGCCTGGGTTCGCATCAAAGATATGGACGGTAACGTGCGCGAATACGTCAATGAGATGAATCCCATCGAGCCTGAGGAAATTGAAAACTACGAAATGCGTCGCATGGATTGTATCGATTGCCATAACCGTCCCACTCATATATTTCATTCCCCGAGTAAAGCGATGAACAATGCTCTTTCTGCAGGCTGGATAGATACTGACTTGCCAAGTGCAAAGCGAATCGGCATTGAGGCTTTGCTTGGTGAGTACACCAGAAAGGACTCAGCTTTGGTTAGCATAAGACAGCAAATCTTGCAGAGCTATGAAAGCGAGTACCCTGAAGTGCTTGAAGCCCGCAAAGAGAGTGTGGAGAAAATGATTCAGGGAGTCCAAAGAATTTATGAAAAAAATTTCTTCCCTGAAATGAAGGTGAGGTGGGATGTTTATCCGGATAATATTGGTCATTTTCTTGACCCGGGTTGTTACCGTTGTCATAATGGCTATTTTGTGAGTGAGGAGGGGGAGACGATATCCAGTGACTGTAACAACTGCCACATTATTCTTTCCCAGGGGCGAGAAGATGAAGAGCAGGTCATTGCACCAGAAGGTCTTGAGTTCAAACATCCGGTAGATATTGGCGAAGCATGGAAGGAAATGGCTTGCAGTGAGTGTCACACTGGCACGTCACAATTGTAGAGCCTGTTTGTTGAAAGGAGGTGGTTGCTGCTTGAGAACGTAGTTAATAGGAAAGGGACTTTAGTTGTATAGCTATGTGCACTCACCAAAGTTTTGAAGGAGTCAGAATTATGAAGGAAGCTATTGTTTTTTGTGTCGCGGCGTTGCTCATATTAGTGGGCCATGGCGTTTCCCAGGCACAAGATCTTACATTTCTGGGGGCGGATGCTTGTTCCGGTTGTCACGGCGATGGCCCGGGCGGCAATCAGTTCCCCTTCTGGGAACAGACTGCGCATGCGGCAGCCTTTGATTCCGCCTCAGCATTTATTCAAAGCACCGCCAGATGTCTCGAGTGTCATACCACCGGCTGGGACACTGAGGTAGATAACGATGGCGCGGATGATTTTGTCACCATCAACATGGACGGCAGCATTACGATTGATGACGCAGCGGGCTTCAAGGCAAGGGTTAACGTGCAATGTGAGGCTTGTCATGGACCTGCCTCCGCACACCAGGGCGGCGCCTTCGGTGATCCGCCGGTGCTGCCACCAGATGATCCTGCCGAAGCAGCGACTTGTGGCAAATGCCACCAGGGTGAACACCACCCCTATATTGAAGAATGGAATGAATCTGACCACGCAACTTCGCATACGCATCCTGTCGCATTCTTGCAGGACAGATTCCGCAATGACCGGCAATGCGCCGGCTGCCATACGATGCAGGGCTTTATTCAGTTTGTCGGCACAACGCCTGCTGACACCGTTAATATGATACCTGATATCGATCCGCCAGGTGAGGATGCGAAACCGTTGGTCTGCGCAGCCTGTCATGATCCTCATGATGCGCAACATCCCGGTCAATTGCGCCTGGCTGAAGCCGATCTTTGCGTGAAATGCCACAACCCCGAAGACCCCCAACCAGGGGAAGACGTGCATCATGCCACTTCGGAAATGTTTGCGGGCACGGGAGCGATAAGGTTCCCTGGCTTTCAATATGACAGCCTGTCGGTGCATCAACAAATCCCGCCGTCGAGCACCAGGAAGTGTGTCGCCTGCCACGTATTCACAACGCCTTTCGATGAAGGCGATCCGAACGATCCATCAGATGACAAGCCAGCAGCAACCGGCCACACATTTGAGCCCCGGCTTGAAGGATGTTTGCAGGCTGGTTGCCATACGGACGGTTTGGTCGATACGGGTGATTTGATATTTAACCATCGCGGACGCCAAACTCTTACAGATAGCTTGCTTGCGGAACTCGACGCTCTGCTGGCGTCAGCAACACCCGAAGATTCCCTGTCACAGACATTTGCCGAAGCATTGTTCAATTTCCAGTTTGTGGAAAGCTCCGGCAGCCGCGGCGTGCATAACCCGGACTATGCTGAAGACATTTTGGTAAACACCATCGCGTTTGTCGAGGAGAACGGTTTCACCTCTGTCGAGGAATTGCCGGATGCAACCGTGCCAAACAATTTTGCACTGCACCAAAACTATCCGAATCCGTTTAACCCGACTACCACAATCCGGTTTGATGTTGCGCAACCCGGCAATGTGAAAGTTGTGGTCTACAATGCCGTGGGACAGGTGGTATCGACATTAGTTGACAAGCACCTGCAAGCCCGCAGCTACGAGGTTACATTCGACGCCAGCGGGTTGTCATCTGGCCTGTACTTCTATAAGTTGGTTGCCGGTCAAACAACGGTCACCAAAAAGATGCTTTTGCTCAAGTAGTGGCCAGGCCGGAAAGAGCTGATGAAAAACGCTGCGACACTTAAGCCATTGTCTACCTCCTTAACTAGAATCGCGTTCGCCTTCGCAGCGGACGAACGCAGTCAATCCGGTGTGCGGCGCACTTTCGCGAGTGCGCCGCGCATCCTAATTTAAAGAACCGAGGGAGTAAGTTGAAGAAATTATTCTGCTTCTGCCTGACACTGCTTCTGACAGCACCCTTGTTCAGTCAATCTGTCAACGGCCGATTTTCGACCTCAGTTTATTCGTGGGAGCGAAACGTGGCTGAATCGCTTTCCGAAAGCCACGTGCGTGTTTATCAAACTGCGCAGGTGACTTTGGGGAAACTGGCTTCCAACCGGCTTTCGTTCCGGTTTTACGGCTTGTTGTCACAGGACCTTGCCGAATCAGCCGAGGAAGATCCGATTCCACGACTTTATAACGTATATGCGCAATGGAAGGAACGCCAGGGCTTCATAGATAGAATTCGTGTAGGCCGCCAACGCATCTATGCAGGCGTGGCCTATGGTACCATAGACGGACTCGATGTAGACCTGCGCCTGGGCAACGTGGCCAAATTGGGCGGATTGAAATCGGCGACTGGGATGACAACCGCGCTTTCGGATTTCGGTTGAGTACGAGTAAACTCGCCGGCGCCAAAGTCTTGCTAAGTTATGCGGAGCGCCACCGTACGCCGGTCGCTTATGACAGCCCCGGTCGCTTTACCGGCCGCATCATCACCTTTGAAAGTCTGGAGCAACGTCTCGTCGGCATCGATGTCCAACGGAATTTTGGCCGCAAATGGAGTGCCTACGGCCGGTTGGACTATGACATCGAGCAGGAGCGCGTCCGCCGCGGCGAAGCTGAGCTGCGCATAGCGGCCAGCAATCGGTTGACACTAAGCGGCGAGTTTATCCACAGAGCGCCTCTCATTGGCGCCAACTCGCTTTTTACAGTTTTTGAGCAGAACACCATGCAGCACTACGGACTGCGGGGCAGTTACCGTCTGGGACAGGACTGGTTTGTTAGCGGTGTCTTTGGCTTCCAGCAATATGAGGGAGACGAATCACTGCAAATCGGACTTTTCCTGCGTGGTAAATACGGTTCCTTTGGGTACAATCTGCAGGATGGCTACGCTGGCCAGAACAACGGCCTTACTGCAACACTGAACTATCCGTTGCGTCCAAACCTGGGCGTTATCGCCAGCACCGGCGTCGCCCGCTACACGCTTTTCGACGACGATTTTGTTGATGCCGAAACCTCCCTGACGGGCAGCGTTGGCTTCAACTACCGTCCCAGCAGAGAGGTTAGCTTTGATGTGCTGGGGCAGGGCGTGCGCAACCGTTTTTCCAGCCACGACCTGCGGTTATTTGTTAAAGCAAATTATTGGTTTTTTAAAAGATAACGGTCACGTGACCGTCTCACAGGAGGTTGTATGAGCAGTAAGAAAACGCGAGTTGCAGTTGCATTTACTATCGTTGCCGGTCTTCTGATCTGGCTGACAATTTCAGGTTTTAATGAAAACATGCAATATTATGTACAGATTCAGGATGTGAAAGCGATGGGCGTTGAGGCGCAAAGCAAAGGCTTGCGCGTGAAAGGGAATTTGGTGCCAGGCTCCGTTGTAAAGTCGGACAACAGTCTCGACGTCCAGTTTGTGATTGAAGAAAACGGGCGCCAACTGCAAGTCCATTATGACAAAGAACTGCCCGACACTTTCCGTGATGGCTCCGAAGTTCTTGTGGAAGGAAAGCTGCGGGCCGACGGCGCCTTTGAGGCACAGATGCTCATGGCAAAATGCCCTTCCAAATACGAGAGCAGCGAAGATTACGGTAACATGCCCGCGGGAAACGACAAGCGCAGTGATTATCAGGGCTCAAACTGATTCTCGAGAAAGAACGAGGAGATTATGGTAAAAAAGGTCTGGGTGGTTGCATCGCTGGCTGTACTCACTTTTGGCTGGCACGCATTGTCCAGCAAACCACCACAGGAAGCAAAAGATATCATCAAGTTTTCGCATAAATTCCATCAGCAGGAAATTGAAATGACCTGCGTGGATTGCCATGCCAAATCAGAAATAAGCGCCGCTGCCGGCGACAATCTCTTGCCGGACAAAGAAGTGTGTGCAGGCTGTCATGATGTCGAGGACGAGGAGAATTGCCAGCTCTGTCATTACGAAGATGAAGAGACCTGGCAGGCATTGCCGCCCTATGAAAGCGACATCCTGTTTGGCCACAAATTCCACGTGACTGAGCAGAATCTCGAGTGCGCCGCGTGTCATAAGAATCTGGACGAAGTAGATTATGCCAACGCAGAAAGCTATCCGGAAATGGCTGACTGTTCTTCATGCCATAATAATGAACAGGCAACGTTGGAATGCATTTCCTGCCACACCAATACGTTGAACTTGCGGCCGGTAGATCACACGGCTGATTTTTTGATGACGCATCGGCGCACCGCACGTATAGACCAGGAAGATTGTGCCGTTTGTCATTCTGAAAGCGACTGTGCGCAATGCCATGAGGGCGCCACGTTGTTCAGTACCACAACCGGCTCACAGCTTGATCTGCAAACGCCATTCGCTCCGAATGCGGGAACCGGCACAAAGGGGCTCATTATTACGCGGGTTCATGACCTCAATTACCGCTTGACCCACGGCCTGCAGGCAGTGGGCCGAACTCAGGAATGTGCTACCTGCCACGAAACCCAGGATTTCTGTCAGACCTGTCATGAAGCTGAAGGCGTGGATGTGGCTGGCAAGCCGTTGTGGCACAGCGGGCCCGATTGGGTTGGCCTGCCCGGTGTCGGCGGCGGCGGCCGCCATGCTGAGCTAGCCAGACGGGATATCGAAAACTGTACCGCATGCCACAGCACTGCGGGCGACGATCCCACATGTTTTCTGTGCCATACCACTTCCGGGGGTATCAGGTAACTCTGGCCGGGGAAACTGGCAAGTTTTGAGGATTGGGTACAGGCCTTCTCGTTGCCCTGCTTTGCGTGGCAAGGCAGCATCTGGCGCTTCGCGCCGCCATTAGTCCTACCTTTGCGCAAACTCCTGCAGCGTCTGCGTGCTTAGCGCCTCAACCAATTGCGTTCGCATCGTCGCCCATTGGTCATGAAAGGGACAGGGTTCTTCATCGCCGCATTCGGCGAAACCGAGCACGCAATCCTTCATGAGACTGGGCCCATCGATTATATTGACAATTTCAAGAATAGATATCTTATCCGGAGAACGGCGCAAGGCGAAGCCGCCACGCCGGCCTTTTGTCGAGGTGAGTATTCTCTGTTTGACCAGAATCTGAAAAGTCTTTGCCAGAAAGGGCGCCGGCGTGTTACTACGCTCGGCAAGCTCCTGAACGGTCCAGTATTCCGTATCCGGATGCTTTGCCATTTCGACCAGACCACGCAATGCATATTCGCAAGCTCTGCTAAATAAGACTGGCATATATACCTGTATGCTGTGTTATGTGTTCAAAGTACCATAATAAGAATATCGGACAAGAAAGTCAACGAAAGCACTGCGCCCGAAGTTTCTTAATTTTGAGAGATGTATTGTGAAATCTGCACCGGAAAAGTTGTTTGCACATCTGCCCGGTTTTCTGGCCCGTGCCTATGATAAGTTCATGGGTTCGATTGCCGCAACCCGTGCTATTCCGAAAGAAATCGCTGCCGATCTGTTGCCCCTTATTCCGAAAGGTCGGTTGCTGGATGTCGGCGCCGGGCCTGGCAGGCTTTTGCTTGAAATAGATGCTTTGAATCCAGCTATCGAGCTCTATGGTCTCGACATCTCAGCAGCCATGGTGGAGCAAGCCAGAAAAAACCTGCAGGGCCGGCAGGTGACATTGAGAGTCTCGTCGATCCAGGCCAGTGATTTTGACAGCGATTATTTTGATCTTGTAACTTGTACAGGAAGCCTTTACCTTTGGCGTGAGCCGGAAGCGGGCTTGCAGGAAGTCTATCGTATCTTGAAGCCGGGCAAACGCGCTGTCCTCTATGAGGTTGACCATGAGGCAGATGTCGGAGAGCTACGAAGAGCCGTCCGGCAAAATTTGCTGGGCAAGGGTTTCTTTCTGAAACTCATTGCACCCATGATGCTGCGCAACGCCCTGCATCGAGCCTTCAACCGCAATCGACTGGAAACAATTCTGCAAAATACTGGCTTTGCCGGCCATTACCTCATAGAGAACAAAAGTTTAAGTGGAATACCTTTGTGGATTCGCATCACCATGGTAAAGGATCAGGCTTGCTCCCGTGATCGACAATCCAGCGATCCTGAATAAGCCGCTGAGCGACAAAGGGAGACCGAAAAGCATTTGGAATATCAGTCACGGATTGACACAAATTTTCACGGACGTTTGATTGTGCATAATCATCAATAGAGGACCAAAAAGTTGCCATGGCCTCAAAATCATTGTTTGACCATTTGATCTATACCATCAACCCGGGATCGACTTCTACTAAGGTAGCGCTGTTTCAGGATGAGATTCAGTTGTGGCAGGAGACATTTCAGCACGCACCCGCGCATCTGCAAAAATTCGAGAGGATATGGCAGCAGCTTGACTTTCGCCGGCAACTCGTTGAGGATGCGCTCAGGGGAAAAAAAGTATCGCCGGCAAAATTGTCTGCTGTCGTCGGGCGCGGCGGGCTGTTGCGGCCGGTTGCAGGAGGAACGTATGCCGTAAATCAGCAAATGCTGGATGACGCCAAGATCGGATTTCAGGGCGAGCATGCCGCCAATTTGGGGTGTGCCCTGGCAAAGCATATTGCGGATCAGGCGAAGGCCCCGGCCTACGTCGTTGACCCAATTTCTGTGGATGAATTCGAGCCGCTGGCTCGTTATTCCGGCCATCCCAGGATCGCGCGCCGCTGCCTGTCGCACACACTTAACATCCATGCTGTCGCCCGGCTCGCTGCGCGCAAACTGAACCTGAATTATGAGCAAGCTAATTTCGTGGTTGTGCACCTGGGCGGCGGCATTTCTGTCGCAGCCCTGAAGACAGGCAGGATTGTTGACGTCAACGATGCCTCCAGCGATGGACCCTTCTCCCCCGAACGAACGGGCGGGTTGCCATTGCAGCCCTTCATCCGTCTTTGTTTTTCAGGAGAGCATTCGGAAAGTTACATGCGTACACTCGTTGCTGGCAAGGGCGGTTTGTTTGCCTACCTGGGCACAAATTCCGCGCGTGAGGTGGAAGAGCGCATTGCCGACGGAGACGAAGATGCCAGGCAAGTTTATGAGGCCATGGCCTACCAAATCGCAAAGGAGATCGGCGCCATGGCGACCGTGCTCAGGGGCGACGTGCATGCAATCGTGCTGACAGGCGGTCTGGCGAACTCAAAGATGCTAACCCGCTGGATTGCAGAGCGTGTGGCGTCCCTCAGCAAAGTGCTGGTGCTGGCGGGTGAGTTCGAGATGCAGGCGATGGCCCTGGGCGCCCTTCGCGTCCTGAACGGTGAAGAAGAAGCCAGAACCTATCCGTGACTGCGATGTATTCAGCGCTCAACATCTTCTTCTTCCTGTTCCATTCCTGCGTGATTGTGTTTAATCTGTTTGGCTGGCTCTGGCGCAAAACCCGCAGAGCTAATCTGGCGCTTCTGTCTTTGACTGCCCTGTCCTGGTTTGGTTTGGGTATCTGGTACGGTATCGGATATTGTCCATGCACGGATTGGCACTGGCAGGTGCGCCAGGAGCTCGGCTATCATGACATGCCAAGATCATACATAAAATTTCTTATCGATTCGGCGACCGGGCTGGATGTCAACGCGACTCTGGTTGATACGCTCACCGGCATCTGCTTTGCTCTGGCCGTGGTTGCATCTGTGTATACGAATTACAGAGACTGGCAGCGGGAAAGGAATCAAAGATGAAAATCACAAATTTCGACCAGCTTCTTTCTGAAGCCAGGAATAAG
>CAZVSL010000212.1:0-4520 GCA_964629935.1 uncultured Calditrichaceae bacterium
CGAGGTTGGGCAGCAAGCGGCGGGTCGCCTGATCGAATATGGGTTGCTCAGGCGAGCCGACATTGCGATAGAAAAAGAAATTTTCTGCCAGGTTCTCGACCGGAGAAAAAGCGCCGCCGAGTACCGCGACGAACAAATCTATATCGCCATCCGCATCGATATCGGCAAGACGCGGTGCATTGAAACCGCTCGACAAAACAGGCTGAGAAACCGGAAAGCGGCGCGTGGCGATATCGATACTCGGGTCCTGGCACGTGCCCCGGTTTTCCAGAAATACAACGCTGGGCTCAAACAAGTCACCCCAGAAAATATCCGGATCCTGGTCATTATCGACATCCGCAACCGTCAACGAATTCGAGCCATGCCTCGAAAATTTGTTGGCGGAAGCAGCGTCGGCCGCCGGGCTGCTTTCACCGATGATCGAAATGTTCTGAAAGTTACCGGGAATCTCCTCGAAGATAGGGATGCCGCTGGCATCCAGTCCCCTGCTTTCAAACAGGGTGATGGTGCCGGCTGCGGCCCGGCCGACCAGAAGGTCAAAGTCGCCATCACAATCGATATCTGCCAGCTCCGGCAGGCTACCGATGTCGAAGTTAATGGCTTCGCCATCCATGGCTCGCAATGAATCCTCGAGGAGCACAAAGTTTGCGTTTGCTGCGCTGCCGTCGTTGCGCCAATAGCGGATCAGCGCAAATGGCGTTTCCGCGAACAAATCGAAATCGCCGTCCTGATCGACGTCCACAAACTTGTACCAGTTGCCGACATCAAGATCTTGATAGGTATCCGTGCGCCACGCAAATTTGAAATCAGTTGGCGAACCAATATTCTCGAAAAACATGAGTGTACCCGGCCTGTCGGATGTGCTGTTTTCCTCCTGCACAAACAGATCCACGTCGCCGTCGCCGTCGATATCCACAAACTGCGGCCGGGGCGCATTCAAGCCGCCAAGAAACGGAAACTGCAGGTCGACCCCACTTTCATCCTGTACGGCAAACGGCGCGACTTCGCGCTTGAAGTCAAACTCCTGAGCGGTTAGATTGCTTGAAATTACCAGCAGGTATGTGAAGAGAACAACCCGGCCCTTAATATGTTGATTCGCCATAGCGTGATTCTTATCTGTTATTCTGTGATCGTAACACGCTGTTCAAAAGCTTCCATATCGAAAATCGGGATCTCAGCGATAAATTGCTCCTGCTCGATGGCGCGCAGAAAGTATGGCGCAAAGGAGCGGAAACGCAATCGTACCGTGACGATGGCGGCTGCTCCCTGCACCTCGTCAAGGGCTGTCTCATAAACGATGGTCTCGGAAGAGAACGCCGGGATCGTGCGGTTGTCGATTTCATCTGCTTCCCAGAAGAACAGCGTTTCCTGGCCATTTTTCAGGGCCACGCCGTGGAACAAAGCCAGGTCGGCGTCCGGCTCGAGCTCGCCTGATTTGACCTGTTCGCTATGATGGTCGAGCAGGTCGCCGTTGTCATCGAGGGCGCCGGAGCTGTAAACAATGGCATTGGTTTGGGCATCACGCACGATGACCTCGAGCCACATCTGCCGTTCGAAAGTCGTGCCGGAAGGGATGTCGTGGCCGGTTTTGTCGTTTATGATTTCCACGCTAAGCTGCAGCGGCGCTTCCCTATTCGCCTGGTCTGGCGCCGTGACTTTCATGGTGACCGAATTCTTCAGCAATTCATCCACTAATTGTATCGTGTTTTCCCGCCCCGGGAACTCGACCAGCGGCACATCGACGCCGACAAATGTGTGCCGGTGCACAAGTCGCTCCGGGCCATCGACGGCGGCTTTGCCAGTGTAGACCGGCATGTGGCAGCCTTGGCATTCCAGCCCCATGGCCGTATACGGACTCTGCTCCCATTCGGTGGAGGTGAATTCAACCTGGATGCCCTGGGGATTTTTCACATCATGGCACGGCGCACAGATTTGTGAGCGGTTATAGGCGCGCTTAAACTCCGACCGATGAAAGTTGTTGCCCCACGGCGCTTCGATGGGACCTTGCTTGACCATGTCGAGGCGGAATCCCTGGATGCCATTGCCACGCTGATCGCGGTCAAGCCGTGCCGTATCGATGGTATGGCAGATGTCGCAATGGATGCCTTGCTGCGCAACCTCAGAAACCAGAGAGCGGTCGAAGCCCGGCTCCGCCTCGCCCAGCAGCACGGCCATCGGGCTGTGGCACTTGATGCAAAACTGGCCCAATTGCTGGTTGGAGCGCGCCTGACCGATGTCGTTGAGACGGAAGAAGATCGGGTCGGTAAAAGCATAGGCGTGCATGGAAGTACGCCACTCCTCGTAATGGTTCGGATGGCAGGGCGCACACTCTCGCGGATCGTCAAACGCCTGCTGAAAAATCGCAAGCGAGTCTGCGGCTGTCGGCCCGGCGTCGGGCGCCAGGGTACGCTCGCATGATGGCAGCAGCAGCGAGGCCGCGGCGGCATACAGCAAGGCTAGCGTAGCCACGCCACCGGAACGCCAGCCTCTTGCGAGTCCACGCCCGTTTTCTCGCAGACTTTTCATATATTGATGGTGCTCAGGTTTACACATGATTAATCAAATTACTTTCAATATAGAGATCACACGTGTAAAGAGCAATGCAGGCTAGAACTGACTTATCGCCATGCCGGAGCCAAACTGCTCGATCTCGATGATCTTCTCAACCGTATTGGTGTCGGTATCGATAACGACGACGGTCCCGATGTTGGCGTTGGCCTCGCCAAAATCAAACCGCGGCTCATACAAGCCTGTTGTATTTTGATTTGAAATGAAAACATAGCGGCCGTCGTTGCTGACTGCGCTGCCGTGCGGGTTGCTGAGTCCATCTTCGCCGTTACCCGCACCGATAATCGTCTGTACTCCCGTTGCCAGCTCATAAGTTGCAACTTGATGCGCTCTCTGCGCGCCAACATAAAGCCGGCTGCCGTCCGGTGTGACCACCGGGTGCCACGGCCCCGCCGGCGCACCGAAAACTTCGACGATTGTCCGGTTCTGCGGGTTGCTGACATCGATGACAAATACCTCTGCGGCAAGCTGAGCGGATACATATAACATAGTGCCATCCGGAGAAACTGCCAATTGCAGCGGCGCCTTTAGGTCACCGAGATCGACGAATGACTCATCGGCTTCGTTAGTTGCGGGGTCGATTGCGACGACGAGATTTTCGCTCAGGCTGCATGTATACACCCAGTCGCCCTGCGCATCCGCGGCCATGGCATGAGGCGTCGGGCGCACCACGATATCTTCCAGAACCTCCATGGTCGAGCGCCTGATCACGCCCACCAGCGGCTCATCGCCGCCCGGTCCCTGCGGGAAACGGGAGACGTACAACAGACCATTTGTTGGATGCGCTGCCAGCAGCGCCGGAATACTGATATCGGCCTGCGCGATGAAGTTGTTATCGCGGTCAAACTTGAGCACTTTGTTGGCGCCGATCAGGCTGACGTACCAAAAGGAGCCGTCCGGTTCCACAGCGATGTGGTGCGGCTTGGCATTCAAATCCAGGCTGAGACCGAGCTCACGCAAATCCACAGTCCGGATAACCAGTTTCGCTTCCGTATCAATGACAGATATCTTCGCCGCATTCTGATTACAGACATAGAGCAAATTGCGGGAATCGGCATAGGGAATGTCACCGGCATCATTGGCTGCGCCGGCATCGATCCAGCGCTTCAGCAGCCGCAATTTGTCGGCGCGCAGCTCGCTGTCATTTTCCAGCTTCTCCGTCAGCTCGATGAGCAGGCTGCCCTCAGCATCAAACGGAATGATGACTTCGCCGCGTTCCCAACCAAGAATGAGATTCTCCCAGGAATCCATCTGCAAACCCTCGGGGAAGATGTTGTTTTCCCTTAAGATGGTTTCATACTCATCCAGAATGGTCAGGACATGCTCAGAAAAACTGATGTCTGTGATGGCGTCATAGTCGGTATCATCGGGATCGGCAGGATTGTCGTCGCCGCCACAGGCAATAAACACAACAACAGAGCAAATCAGGATGCTAACTGCGAACCACTTTTTCATACAAACCTCCAACTCTTTGCGGGGCCTGCCAGCAAAGCTTTTTCTGCTAAGCGGACACTGAGTTACAACCGATTTAGCGGGCCGACAATTCCGTAGTCCTGGAATGGTATATCAGAAAGCGAGAATGATGAGAACTTCCGTCCTTTCAGCCGCAGAAAATTACAAAATCACCACATGAATGTCAAAATTTAAGTCAGCATGGCATTGACCGTACTACAAAGCAGCGACAGCCCTTATTCCTGCGGCGTTTAGCATCGTGCTTGTCATTTGTGAAGATAAATCAACAGAGCGCCCCAAAAAAAAGCCGGCCTCGCCAGGAGACCGGCTTGTGCAAAGCAAATTTCAGGAATGATCAGTTGAACAGATACTTGACGCCAACCTGAATCTGCCATCTCGATGACAGACTGGGATCGTCGACGAAGGTCTTTTCCGGTCCGACAAAATTGAACACTGGCGCACCGGCGTCATTGAAGCGCACAAATTGCAGCGGCGACAGT
>CAZVSL010000212.1:4530-9907 GCA_964629935.1 uncultured Calditrichaceae bacterium
GGCGACAGTGCAGAGGGATCCGCAATCTTGTGTACGCCCCAATCAGAATTGAGCAGGTTGCCGACATTCAGGATGTCCAGGTTGAGCTGCAAGGTCTGTCGTGTGGCGCCAAACATGAAAGAAACATCCTGCAAAATTCTCAGATCGATGTTGGTGAACCAGGGATTGACCAGTCCGTGACGTTCGGCGATTTGACCTCGATTTGAGCTGAGGTAATCATCCTGACGAATGAACGATTCAAATGCCTGCGCCTGCTGCGCTGCTGTGCGGCCGCCTGCTATGTCATCGAACAAGATTTCGTTGGGGTCGGTGGCGTCTTCCGGGATGTAAATAAGGTCATTTGGGAAGCCATCGCCATTGACGTCGCCAGAGTAGATAAATGAGTAGCGGTTGCCGCCCGCGCCGGCAAAGCGGCCGCCTTCGGCTGCTTCGAAGAAGAGTCCGAAATGGGTGGCAAGATTCTCTGACCAGCGGTGCGTGTAGTTGGCGCCGCCAACGATACGGTGCCTGTGACCGAATTCAGAATGGGACAGCCGGGGATCGTTCGGATCGTGCTGTACCGGCAAATTCTGCCAGAGGGCGCTGGCGATCTCAGTAGACTTCATCTTGTTCTTGGCTTCGTTAAAGCTGTAGGCCAGGCTGGCATTCAGGCCAAAATCAAAGGACTTGCGCAGTTGCGCCGTCAGGTTAAGATTGTGGCCAGAGCTGGTATTGTCAATGACGTAGATACCGGCGCCGCCATCGGGATTGAGCTCGTTGCTGCCAAAGGTGCCATCGCCATAGAACGGCCGCCCGTCCGGCAGAGTACGTGACGGAGCTACCAGATCATAGTTGCGCATCACAATAGCGTTGATATCTTTGCCGTACAAGAATTCTAGGGTACCGAGCATATCCCACGGCAGCTTTTGATCGACAGCAACGTTGGTGTTCCAGACTTGCGGCCACTTGAAATCGGTATCCATGGCGTTGAGATCAAAGGAGGTCTGCAGAATCGAATCGTCTCCTGTGCGGTGCGAATCCGGCACCTGTTCCAGCGAGATATTCGGAAACAGATTGGGATTGTTGCCGGGATTGGATATGACATTGCCAACCCAAACAAACGGCACACGACCGGTGAAAATACCGGTGCCGCCGCGGAGCTGCGTTGTACGGTCGCCTTTGACATCATAGTTGAAACCGATACGGGGCGAGAACAGCGGCGTGGCGCCAGGCAGGTCTGCCTGGTCGACTGTCACCGGATTATCATCTTCATCCAGCGCCGTCAGCGATGTCGAGAACGGATTCGTGACCGGATCTGTGAGGTACATCGGGAAATCAGCGCGCAAGCCGTAGGTCAGATTGAGGCGGTCGGTGACCAGAAACTCATCCTGGACATAGAGCGCCAACTGTGCAACATCGATCTCTTCGCCCTTGAACGGACCTGAGCCGATCATGCCGCGAAAATTGATTTGATCCAGATTATTATTGGGGTCCGTCGCAGCCAGAAACGCGTCCACGGAGCTGAAGGTTGTCGCCGCAAACGGCAACCCGAACAAGCCATGGCGAAAAATGTTAAACGAATTGAAGAAGGAAAACAGCTCGAAGTTGCCGCCAAAGGTGAAGACGTGCCTGCCAGAGAAAAGGCTGAAGTTGTTGGTGAGCTGAAACACATCCTGGTCCAGGATGTTGTGAACCGAGAACGGCTCATGCCCAACTGTAGTAAAGGTCACGCCATCCTCACCAATTTCGATGGTCGGGAAGTCTTCGCTAAACGGCTCCCGAAAGTCGCGGAATCGGTTATAGCTGGCGAAAAAACGGTTGGCGAATGAACCACCGCGACTGTTGACTTCGAGCGCAAATGAGTTCAGCTCATTGTTGATCTTATAACCGGAGTTCTGGAACGGCAAACTGGATTGATTGGGACCGCGTCCGGTGTTGTTGAAACTGAGCGCAAACGGATGCGGCGGCAAGTCACGCCGTGCATCCAGGAAATTGTAACGGAATGTCAGGTTGTTGTTTTCGTTGATATTCCAGTCCAGTTTCAGCAGCAGCTTGTCGTTGTTGGTCTCATGTACAAAACCCTGGTACGGGCCCGGATCATAGTTATATTCGTTGATCATCCGCTGCTGGATCAGGTTCATGGTGGCTGCGTCAACACGAGACTCGCCGAACTCCAGGGTGCCGTCATCATTGGCGACAAAATTGCTGCCCGGGTCGTCGCGGCGCTCGAGCTCGGCGTTGACAAAGAAAAACAGCTTGTTGCGAATGAGCGGCCCGCCGAGGGTAAAGCCCGATTGATTGAAAGACAGATCGGGGTTGGCGATAACTTCGGTGCCGCTGACGGTGTTGCCCAGAAAATCCTCGTTGCGCACAAAGCTGTAGGCAGAGGCCTTGAATTCATTGGTACCGCTCTTGGTCACGGTGTTGACATTGGCGCCGGTAAAGCCACCCTGGCGTACATCGAACGGCGCCACGGAAACCTGCACCTGTGCAACCGCATCGTATGGCACCGGTTCTGCGCTGGTCTGACCCCCGGGCGCCGGATCATCGAGCCCAAACGGATTGCTGAAATAGGAGCCGTCGAGAGAAATATTGTTGAACAGCCAGTTGCGGCCCGCAAAGCTGAAGTTGCCATCATTGCGGGGATCAAGCCGGATCAGGTCACGCGTACTGCGCTTGATCGATGGCAACTGCTGCACTTGCTCGGATTTGATGAATGTCGCGGCGCCGGTGCGGTCCGCGTTCAGTACTTCGTCAAGTTCAGCCGTTACTTCAATGGCTTCCATTTCCACGGCTTCTTCAGTGAGCTTGAAATTCAATCTCAGGTTCTGCCCCAGGCTAAGGAAGACATCTTCCTCTTTCTGGTCCTGGTAGCCGATAAATGAAACCGTAACCGTGTAAGGTCCGCCGATACGCATGTTCGGAATGTTGAAGGCGCCTCCGGTACGCACTGCCGTGCCGTACTGCGTGCCGCTTGGGTCATGCACGGCAACAACGTTAGCTCCCGGCAGGGCTTCACCGTTCGCATCAGTAACAAAACCGCTAATAGCAGCAGTGGTGACACCCTGCGCATACACTCTTGACGTGAGAATCAGGCTGAGCAGGATCAACCCAATCGCCATCATGCCGCCTGCTACAATCTTTGCTGATTTCATCATTGTCTCCTTATGTCTACTCGGTAAGATTTGTCACTTACATCTGACATTGAGGCTGGGAAGCTTTCTCTGCCATGGATGCCAGATCAGTGAAATCCGCTGACGTGCAGATAAACAAGGCGTCTCATAATCCCTCCGTTTGAAATTCTGAGGCAGTCCTGGTGAGAATTAGTTGGTGTGTACTGTTTTAAAATCGCTTAATGTAAGTGAAAGCCAATAAAAGAGTCAAGGGCATTTTGTTAGCATTTTGTTACATTTGTGTGACAAGTTTGCTTGACTTTGTTGCAGCCCTCTATTGGTTTGCGCAAAAATCCAGGTTAGATGGGAGTTCGACGCAGATGATCTGCAAAGACGACTCCGGAATGGCACGAATGACTGGGTGATACTATGATGCGAACCTCTGGAAGGATTTTCAGAGCCCCATGCCTTTGGGATGGATGCACCAGACGGCTCGATGAGATTTCCTGATATCCATCCGCTGGCATGGCGCCATCGGATGGATGTTCCGCATCAAGCCGCCTCCTTGTCGATGACCATGCTCAGCGCAATCCGGCCGCGCTCGACGTCTACTTTCAGCACTTTCACATCCACCACATCGCCTGCGGCCACGACCTCGATAGGATTCTTCACGAACTTTTTCGACATCTCACTCTTGTGCACCAGACCGTCTACCTTAACGCCGATATCCACGAACGCGCCAAAATCGACCACGTTGCGCACCGTGCCTTTCAGCACCATGCCCACGCTTAAATCCTCCATCTTCAGAACGTCGCTGCGTAAAATCGGTCTGGGCATCTCATCGCGTGGATCTCGACCCGGTTTCTCCAGGCTATCCAGAATATCCTGCAGCGTCGGCACGCCGATGCCGCACTCCGCAGCCAGCTCAGGGATTTTCAGGTCATCCTGCCGGATCTTGAGTTTCAGAATAGCGCCATTGGATTTGACAGCCTGCTCTTCAACGCCTAACCTGCGTATTAGCTCCTCTGTGGCCTGATAAGACTCCGGGTGAACTGCAGTCGAATCGAAAAAGACATCTCCGTCCGGAATGCGCAAAAAGCCGGCAGATTGCGTGAACGCTGTCTCGCCCAAACCCTTTACTTCCCTGAGCTCATCCCGTGTTCGAAACCGGCCGTTTTGCTCACGGTAGGTGATGATATTTTTCGCAGTGCGGCTGTTGATGCCGGCCACATACCTGAGCAGCGAGCTCGAGGCCGTGTTGAGATCAACGCCAACATAATTTACCGCGGACTCTACCACGCGGTCCAGCGATTCGGCCAGGCGCGTCTGGTTGACATCATGCTGGTATAAACCGACGCCGATGGATTTCGGATCGATCTTGACCAGCTCGGAGAGCGGGTCCAGCAGCCGGCGCGCTATGGAGATGTTGCCGCGCATTTCTGCCGGCAGGTCCGGGAATTCTTCGCGCGCCACATCAGAGGCGGAATAGACAGAGGCGCCGGCCTCGCTGACGATAACATAGTACAACTCGCGATCCAGCTCGCTGATAAGCTCGGCGGCAAATTGTTCTGTCTCCCTGGAAGCCGTGCCATTGCCGATGGCTATGATGCTGACGTTGTGCTTGTTGATGAGATCGGCTACTTGTTGCTTGGAAAACTCCCAGCGTTTCTTCGGTTCATGCGGATAAATGGTGGCGCCCTCGAGATACCTGCCGGTGGCGTCGATCACAGCCACTTTACAACCAGTACGATATCCGGGATCGATGCCCATGATCACTTTTTCCCGCACGGGCGGGGCCAGCAGCAAATTCCGGACATTTTCGGCAAACACGCCGATGGCGTGCTCGTCAGCTTTTCCCGTCAGCTCGTGGCGAATGTCCCGTTCAATAGCCGGAGCGAGCAGCCGCTGGTAGCTGTCGCTAATGGCCAGAGCCATCTGGTCGACAAAGATTGATTTCGGATTGGTGATGTAGCGGCGCTCGATCATGCTGCGGGCTTCGGCTTCATCCACTGCAATGGTTATGCGCAACACGCCCTCGCGCTCTCCCCGATTCATTGCCAGCACCCGGTGTGGCCGGATGTTTTTCGCAAGCTCCTGATAGTCAGCATACATTTCATACACGCCCAGGTTCTCAACATCCCGCGCCTTCGAGGACATCAAGCCGGTGCGGAATGTGAACTTGCGCATCTCCTGGCGGATGTCGGCATCTTCTGAGATGATTTCAGCGATGATATCTCTGGCGCCGGCAAAAACCTCATCGCTGGTGTTGAGGTCCTTCTCCGGAT
>CAZVSL010000213.1:0-9869 GCA_964629935.1 uncultured Calditrichaceae bacterium
GCGCAATTGAACAGGATGCGGACGTGGTGATGTTCATTTATCGCCCGGAAGTTTATGGCCCGGTAGAAGAAGAAGGGATCGCGGAAATCATCATCGCGAAACAAAGGAACGGTCCGACAGGAACCGTGGCACTGAAATTCCACAAAGATTATGTCCTTTTCGCGAACCTCGAGAAATATCGCGAAGATGAAATGTATCAGGTGGAGCAGCCATTTTAATTCAGTTCTATGGAAAACGGCTATAAAAAATCTTTTCAGGAACTTCTGAAGAAGCACAAGCGCACCGTGCCATCAGCCAATCCGGATTTGGTTAACCGTGCGTTTGAGTTCAGTTATGAGTCTCACAAAGACCAATTGCGCAAATCCGGCGTACCCTACTTCGAACACTGCTTCGAAGTTGCCAAAATCCTTATCGACCTCAGGATGGACTCGACAACGGTTGCCAGCGGGCTGTTGCACGACGTGGCAGAAGATACCGGCGTCTCCATCGATGAAGTCAGGGAGCAGTTCGGTGAAGAAGTGGCGCTGCTGGTGAATGGCGTAACCAAGATTAGTGAGCTCAGATTCGAGAGTCTTGAGCAGAGACAGGCCGAAAACTTTCGCAAGATGATCATTTCCATGGTCAAGGACATTCGCGTCATCTTGATCAAGTTTGCCGATCGATTGCACAACATGCGTACCATCGAATACCTGCCTCCGAAAAAGCAGCGCAGAATCGCAGTTGAAACGCGGGATGTTTATGCGCCGCTGGCACACCGCCTCGGGATCGCGAAGATAAAATGGGAACTCGAAGACCTGACCTTGAAGACGCTTGACCCGGATTCATACTGGGACCTGGTCAACAAGGTAGCCAACAAGCGAGAGGAGCGCGAGCGTTATATCAGGCGCGTCACCGCTCCGATTCGGCGTGAATTGCGCCAGGCAAACATCAAAGCCCAAATCACCGGCAGGCCAAAGCACTTCTACAGCATCTACGGCAAGATGAGCCGGCGCCGGCTGCCGTTTGAAAAAATCTACGACCTGCTGGCCATCCGGATCATCGTTGAAAAAGTTGAAGACTGTTACTTCGTCCTCGGAATTGTGCACAACCTCTATACACCGGTTCAGGATAGGTTCAAGGATTACATCGCAACGCCGAAATCGAATTTCTATCAATCGCTGCATACGACTGTTGTGGGACCGGACGGCAGAATGGTTGAGATCCAGATTCGCACCAATGAAATGCACCGGACAGCCGAAGAAGGTATCGCAGCACACTGGCTGTATAAGGAAGAAAAATACAAAGGCGACGAGCTCGACAAACATCTTGCCTGGCTGCGCCAGGTTTTGGAATTGCAGCAAGATACAAAGGACCCCTCAGAGTTTATGGAAAACCTGCGTATCGAGCTGTTTCAGGATGAGGTCTTCATCTTTACACCGAACGGCGATTTGTTGAAACTGCCAGTCGATTCAACTCCTGTTGATTTTGCATTTGCTGTGCACACGGACATCGGCTATCACTGTATCGGCGCCAAGGTCAACGGCAAGCTTGTACCGCTCAATTACAGACTGCGCAGTGGTGATTCCGTTGAAATACTGACCTCGCCAAACCAGAAACCCAACCCGGACTGGATCAAGTTCGTTAAGACTTCCAAGGCCCGCAGCAAAATAAAGCGCTGGTTGAAGGATTCGTTTTATGAGCAAAGTGTCAAGTTGGGCGAGGAGATATTTGCCAAACACTTCAAAAAATACAGTCTGAAGCGCGAAGACATAGATTTGAATGAAATTGCGCAGGGGTTTAACTTTCAGAATGCCGAACAGCTTTTTGCTTCTATCGGCAGCGGGGACACCTCGGTGCAGACGGTAATGAACCGGATTGCTCCTGACAAGAATGTGGAGATCAAGGAAACCTCTGTTTTCAAGAAATTTATCAGTCGCACCCGTTCCACGCGCGGGGTCAAAGTCCAGGGTCTGGACAACCTGATGATATCATTCGGAAAGTGCTGCCAGCCTCTACCCGGTGACAGCATTATCGGCTTCATCACCAGAGGGCGCGGGATCGTGGTACACCGCAGCGATTGCAAAAACATCGTCCACCTGGTCGAACATCCTGAGCGCAAGATAGAAGTCGAGTGGGACGTCGATAAAGACAAACATTTCGTTGTTCGCTTGCAGTTGCTGGGCGAGGACCGGCGCAACTTTCTGCTCGACGTCTCGCAGTCGATTTCGCAAACAGAAACAAATATTGTAAGTATTGAGATGAAGGTGGAGGACGCCATCGTTCACAGCACCATCATTTTAGAAGTCAGAAATCTCCAGCATCTCACACGCGTCATCAAAAAGATAAGTCAAGTAAAAGGAGTGATAAATGTAGAGAGACTGAGCGGTACCAGCGAAAAAGTGAAGGATTGAAAATTCAACTGAGTCAGATTTAACATCCAGGGGTATCTCATGGGCAAAGGTTCTACAAATTTCAACTCAAAGAGAGGAGTGGAATAAATGAAGAAAACGATCACAAAGAAAGATGTGGCGAAAAGAACGGCAAAACTGGTGGGAGAGAAGATCTACCTTGCCGAAAAAATCGTCGATGGTGTGTTCACATCTTTACGTGAGTTTATGGCGGAAGCGGAACCGGAGGTAAGGATTGAGATTCGAGACTTTGGTGTGTTCGAAGTGAAGACCACCAAACCCAAACCCAAGGCACGCAATCCCAAAACAGGTGAAATAATCTACGTACCGGCTCGTCGCAAAACCCACTTCAAAGCTGGCAAATTACTCAAGGACGTGTTAAAAACTCCTCTGGATGAAATGAAGAACGAAAAGCAACCTTAATATGTCTGTTCAAACCAGGATTCTCGGCATCGACTTTGGAGAGAAACGTCTCGGTATTGCAGTGAGTGATCCGATGCGTATCATCGCACAGAGCTTGCCCACCCTGACATGTCGCTCGCCTTCTGACGCAATCGAACAAGTGGCGGAGGTTGTCGAAGTATACGAGGTGGGGGAAATTGTGATTGGCTTGCCAGTGACTTTGTCAGGCAGCTCCGGCGTCGCAGCCGACAAGGTTACCAGGTTTGCTGACCGGCTGCAACAGCAGTTTGATCTGCCAGTTACCTTTGTCGATGAACGCTTTACCAGCGTGATTGCCGAAAAAGCTCTGAGGAGCGCAGGAAAAGAACCCAGCCGTAACAAGTCCAAGATCGATAGGATTTCTGCTTCTCTCATCTTACAGAGTTACCTGGATGCAAGGAGTACTATTCAAAACTCATCATGACTGAAAACGACAAGATAAGAATTGCCGTGGTTGGCGCTGGCGCCATTGCACAGATAACGCACATCCCTCTCTGGAATGAAATAGACAATGTGGAGGTTGTTGCAATCTGTGATCAAAATCGGGGCAAAGCCCAACTTGTTGGCGAAAAATTCAAGATAAGACGGACCTACTCAGATATCGACGAGTTGTTGAAGTTGGAAGAGCTGGACGCCGTCGATATTTGCACACCCACGCACAGCCATGTTGATTTGGGCATCGCAGCTCTCTCGGCAGGAAAGCACGTACTCGTTGAAAAACCAATCGCCCGAAACTATGAGGAGGCCAAAAAGATGGTCGACTACGCAAACAAGTACGGGCCAAAACTTATGGTTGGTATGAATGTGCGCTTTCGGCCCGATGCGATCGTGCTCAAAACCTTCGTCCAAAAGGGCGAGCTCGGAAAAATATTCTATGCAAAGACCGGATGGTTGAGGCGGAGGGAGAGTCTGGTGCATCGGACCTGGTTTGAGAATAAGGAAATCTCAGGTGGCGGCGTGTTCATGGACCTCGGAATTCAAATGCTCGACGTCGGACTCTGGCTTATGGGTGAGGGCAAAGCAAAGAGTGTGGTCGCTTCTACTTACAGCAGCACGTCTGCTCTGCCGGTTGAGGATTCCGCTGCAGCTTTTGTGAGAATGGAAAACGGCGCAACCTTGACTATCGAAGTTAGCTGGACACTTCTGATGGACAACGACTTCTTTTATACGAACCTTTTTGGTGAGAACGGGGGCGCCCTTCTTAATCCACTGCGGATTCATAAGGAGCTACACGGCAACCTCATCAACGTCACGCCGGCCAAAGAGGATTCACCGCAGAATCTTTATAAGAAGTCATACGAAAATGAACTCCGGCATTTCGTGAACAGTCTGAGAGATGATACCATACCTCTTACCAACCCCGATGACTATCTTGAGAGAATGCGTATCGTTGATGCTGTTTATGAATCCGCCAGATCCGGGCGCGAGGTTGTCCTTTAGATGATATTTTTAGAGAGAAAGAGCTTCCTTTTTACCCTCCTGATGTGGCAGGCTGAAATAACCGGGTGCAGGGTTTAGAGCTACAGGCAGCAGAGCCGCCAGCTTATCAAGCAGCGGGCAGGTGTTTACGATGCCACGCTTACTCTTCAGACCTTTGAAAGAGCCTGAGACAAAATGTTAACGCGACGGGACAGTGGCTTAACAGTCTCATGCGCCGTTACGAAAGCGATAACATAGATGTTGAGATTTTTGAAACTCGCAACTTTAGTGACCATCGGTTTGCTCAACGCAGGCGCCATTTATGCCGGCGATGTCGATCGCGTCATTACCTTGAGCAACGCCCAGGCCAGGCCGCTGGCAATGGGCGGCGCATTTACCTCTATGGTCGATGATTTGGCTGCGATCAGATATAATCCCGCTTCCTACGAGCTCTATCTGCTGAAAAAGAGTGGCAGGTTGACCTTGTTTCTGAATCCGATTTCACCAGTGGCAGGCGCGATTCAGAAAGATGAGCTGTTTTCGGCCACCGAAAAACCAGGTGAGGATTTGCTCATCGGTCTTGGGATGGTTTTGCGTTCTTTTGCAGTGTCATTTAATTCTTTTGAATTCGGATTCCTGCTCGGCGAAGAGAGCATCTCTCGTCCCGACATGTTTCACAGTGAAGAGCTGCTCAACGCCTCCGGGTTTGCACAGAACCACTCACATACCGTCCTGGGCAAAGTTAAGCTGGCGGAAAAGGTTTCTGTGGGCGCCTCGGCCAATCTGGTTTATCAAAGCCGGCCTGATGAGCCGCTTAAGCGCCGTTCGGGCATCGGAATAAGCTATGGCGTTCTGCTTAAGCCGGAAGACGGACTGCGAATCGGAGTGTCCTTTGTCAACCTGCCGGATAGTCTTGACGACTACCGTCTTGATCTTGAGCGGTTTGTGGATGAATCCATAAATGTTGGCATTTCTTATCAACTGGCAAACAGTACTGTTTCGGTTGATGTCAGAAACCTCGGTGAGGACGAAAGAACGCTGGTACGGGAGTTCCACCTTGGACTGGAGCAGGTGTTCCTGTCCAACTTCGCTTTGCGCGCTGGCTGGTTCAGGAAAACCAATGGTGATGATGTCTATAGCTGGGGCATCGGGCTGCTCGACAGCAATAATATTTGGGGTGACCATAGAAGCTTCAGTCACCCAAGTTTTCTGCTGAACTATGCGTTTGTTTATGATAACAACCCGCTGAACAATATTCGGTGGCACTATCTCTCTTTTCACTTCAGGTTGTAATGGGAACTTTGAAAATCAGACACAGTAAGAATTGAGTGGTTTTCAGGGCGAAACATCTGTTATTGTTAGTTGCTCTAAATCTGGGCCTTACCAGCCAAAGCTTTGCGCAACCGATCGACAATTTCGGATTCCTGTCGCAACTGTGTGACAAGCTGATTCACGAGGCAATCCTTGACTCACTGCCTGAGAATGAGTTCGTCAGAGTTGTCGCCATTGATGAACAGGACAAGAACAATTGGTTCTTTGAAGAACGCATCGTCGAACAGCTCAAGCAGGGCGGTTATCGAATATTTGTGGGCCAGACCAGTAACACCGCCGATGGCGGGTATACCAGGATTGACTTTCGTGTTTTGGAGATTGGCATTACCTACGAGAAACAACCGGATGAAAATAGCATGAAACGTTCGGGCCATCTTCAGCTATTCACGCGTGTGGTCGATGAACCAACAGGTGAAATAATTGTGAGTGCTACGCCTGAAGTGCAACAAAGCGACCACATTGCCACGGCCCGGATAGATAGCGTGCAGCGGCACGATATACCCTTTGTGAAGGGGAGCTTTGTTAGCTCAGCGAGCGAGACAAAGTGGTTGCCGCCGGTTGCCATTTCAGTCGCAGCCGGCGTAATAGTCTACTTGTTTTATGCGTTACGCAGTCGGTAATGGGAGGATAAAAAGATAGCTAAGGTGATCATGAGATCGAAACAACTGTTCGTACTATGCTCCATAGCAGCAATGTTTGTCATGCTGGGATGTCGATCATACAATGTTAAGCCCGATATAATGCCTGAAGAACGATTTCGGCTGGCCAGGCTGATGTACAAGAACAAAGACTATTTTGACGCAAAACAACAGTTCAAGATCATTACATTAAACAATCCTGGCGCATCCTTTGTCGATGAAGCCCAATATTTTCTGGGTGAGAGCCATTTTCATCTTAAGGAATATGTGCTGGCAGCAGATGAATTTAGCCGGCTAACGCGATTGTATCCCACAAGTCCATGGGTAGACGATGCCCAGTTTAAGATCGCTCTTTGTGATTTTGAATTGTCTCCGAAAGCGTCTTTGGATCAAACCTACACGATTCAGGCAGTCCAGAATTTCCAGCGCTTTATTGAAGACTATCCTGACAGCGATTTGGTACCGGAAGCGGAGCGTCGGCTCAATATCTGTCGCACCAAGCTTTCGAAGAAAGAATACAAAGCCGGAGAGCTCTACCGCAAGCTTGGCGATTATGAAGGCGCGCACGTCTATTTCAGCAGTGTTCTGGAGAATTATTACGATACGAAATTTGCCGAGCCCGCAACCTATTGGAAAGCCCAATGCCTTTTTGAGCTGGATCGACATCGGGAAGCGCGTCTGGTCTTTGAAGAGTTGCTCCGCAAACACCCACGCAGCGAATATGCTGATGATGCCAGAAAACGGCTGGAAGAAATAGACGGCATCCTAACCAAAGCAACCGAAGCGAACGGCGTCTCCCCAGAGAGTCAAACCAAGAATTGACATGGCCAGCATAAGACTCGGGTTATACGGCGGCGCCTTTGATCCGATACACAGTGCACATCTCATAATTGCGCAATACATAAAAGAAGAGCTCGATCTCAACAAAATTGTGTTCATACCTGCCGCCAACCCACCGCATAAAATGGTCCATTCCCCCGCAGCTATTCGACTGGAAATGGTGCAAGAATCCATAGCCAACAATCAGCATTTCGAGTGTTCCGATATCGAAATCAGGAATCCGGATGTCCGTTATAGCATAGATTCTATTTCAAGATTGAAATCTGAGTATGCCGTTGATGCCGAAAGTCTATTCTGGATAATTGGTTCGGATAACTTTGTTGATTTTCTTAGCTGGAAGTCGCCCGAGAAGATTGTGGAGCTTTGCACTTTGGTGGTTTTTCCGCGAAACAAAGTCAATTTCGAGGAAGGGCCGCAGGCCTTCAAGAGTGAGGCTATCTATCTGCGGGATGCACCCCTGCTTGACATCTCATCTACCATGGTAAGGTCGTTTGTGAGAGAAGGGCGCTCCGTTTCCTACCTTGTTCCACCACCTGCCCGCCATTTGATCGAAGAACACAAGCTATATATTTAAGTATTTGTTTATTAAGTCTTTGAGTTGACTTAGAAACCCCGGTCGAAGCAGCCAAAAAAGTCTTGCATTTCAGGGTTTAATACATTATTTTTGGGGCAAAAATGGGGGATGAGTAGGCGCTTATCCGCTGGAATTACAATGAGAAGCTTCCGATTTGGAGGAGTAAATGCACAGCGATAGATACGGAGAAAATTACTTTTCTATACTTGGTCTTGAGCCAGATGACTTTGAGTTGGACCCGGAAGAGGACTGGGAAGATGACGAGGACTTCGATGAAGATTTTGACGAAGAGATGGATGGCGAGTTCGACGATTTCGATGAAGAAGAATACTATCAGGAAGACGAAGAGGACTGGGACGAGGAAGACTGGGGTGACGCAGATTGGAACGAAGAAGACTGGAATTGACAGGCTAAGGCTTGCAGCGTGAATATCCCGACAGACCGTGGGTTGCGGTCGGCGCTGTGGTCTTCAGGCACGGACGCGTCCTTCTGGTAAAACGGCGCTTCGAGCCCAGACCCGATTTTTGGACCCTGCCGGGAGGCATGGTGGAAGTGGGGGAAACCACAGAGGAAGCTGTGATTCGGGAAGTACAAGAGGAGTGTTCGATTACGATAAACCCAACCCGCCTGGTTGACATCATAGATTTCATTGAAGCAGATCAAGACGAGAAGATTCGTTACCATTACATTATTGTGGATTTTGAGGCCGAGTATGTATCCGGCTCGGAAGCGCCCGCATCTGATGTCTCTGAACTGGCATGGTTCGCCATTGACCAGTTGCGCGACCTCAAATTGCCTGAGATAACCAGAGATTTTTTTGCCAAACACTACGGACTGAACGTAACTTCTGCCTGAAGAAGGACACATGAAATATTTTGCCAGAGTTAAAGAGCGAGAATATGAAGTTGATCTGGGGGATGAGAATGGTGCGGTATCTGTCAACGGGCTTGCCCGGCAGGCGGAATTGGTGCGGGTTTCCGGCAATCTGACATCTTTTAAGTTTGACGGCAAGTCATACCAGTTGTTTGTGAGCGGAAATTCAGGGGAATATATCGTGTCACGCAATGGCAGCAAATATCTTGTTCGGCTCGAAGATGAAAAGACACGATATATCCGCAGTCTGATCAAACTTGAAGACAAGAAGCATGGCCAAACGGAAATAAAGGCGCCCATGCCGGGTCTGATAGTCAAGTGTATGGTGCAAGAGGGTGAGCAGGTTCAGATTGGTCAAAGCTTGTGCATCATCGAAGCCATGAAAATGGAAAATGAAATCCGCGCCGCCTCTGACGGTGTCGTCAAAAAATTGCTGACAAAAGAAGGGGATTCTGTTGACAAGGACGTTGTGCTGGCTATCATTGAATAGCCCCCTTCAATAATCACAAACTAAATTCGTCAGACCTCTCCCTTTAAATGCGCGGATGTGCGCTAATTCAATGCGGTTTTTCAGCCTGATCATACTCTTTGTTGCCTTATTGCTCTCTCACGCAGAAAGCCTGCTTTCTCAGTCAGAAAAAATTGTGCTTCCGAGAGAGGCAACTCAGATAGAACGCTTGAATGAGAGAAAGTCTGGCGGCGATGGGGCTGGCCACGGACAGGCAGTAAGCGCGTTTTCGCTTATCCCGGATTCCCTGGCTTCTGGTGTTCACAGCGATAAAGCGAAACCCCTTCAGCCGCACGGTGATGCCGGGCTTAGACTCTTCACGACACTTGACTTTTCGCTTTCGCCGCCTTTGCCTGCCAATATTGTAGCAAAACAGGTTGTGCCGGGCCGTTATGCGTCCGTTTATGTCGATACCAGCGCCACCTTTGATCGCAGTCTCCTGGAAGAGATTCTGTTCATATTTGAACAGCAAATTTACCCAACCAACGTCACGGTATTGAGCAGTGCAGCACAAATCAGCCATCCCATTGCTCTTCTATTTGCCGATATTCCGGCGAAGGAGGGTGAGTTTTTCTCCGGATACACTCTGTCCCGAACAGCAAAACAGCACGCGAACAGCGATACCACTAACGACGACCATACAATCATCATACATACGCAATTGCTTAAGCAGGACAAGCGCAGGCTGATTGCCTCTGTGTTAGCGCGTGAACTGGCGCACTTGATTTGCCGGGAGAACAACCCGAACGAAATCCCCTGGATCACGGCTGGCATCGG
Source organism: uncultured Calditrichaceae bacterium (assembly GCA_964629935.1). Lineage (GTDB taxonomy): Bacteria > Zhuqueibacterota > Zhuqueibacteria > Oceanimicrobiales > Oceanimicrobiaceae > CAZVSL01. Next base: position 9,790 of record CAZVSL010000213.1, read on the forward strand.
ACAGTATGCCGTTTTTCTTAATGGTTATGGTAAGCCGGCGAGGTTGACTGATTTTTTGAAGCGGCCGGATAGAACCCTGA
>CAZVSL010000214.1:0-9398 GCA_964629935.1 uncultured Calditrichaceae bacterium
CTCATCAGCGGCGTCTTTATGGCTCTGATTCCGTTTCACGAATTCGTCTTCTTCCGAAGCGCGCCGACGGCAGAACCAATGATCTTCTATGGTGTGGCCGGAAAGTATTTTCTGATTTACCTGATCATATCGTGTGTCTTGATCCTTTCCATTTTCGAGCAAAAGCTGCGTTTGTCAACGCACATGCATGAGATTCGGGTGCCGACCATCGTTTTCATGGGCATCTTTGTGTTTTTCATCATCGGCGCCAGCCAGGGACTTCTTATCGGCACGCTCGACTCCGATCTGCTCGTATTCAGCTCCGTATGCACGCTCCTGGGCTTCCTGGCTCCGACGGTCTTTCGTTTCCGCAATTTCGTGGTTCTGGACAAGCTCGCGGACAACAGGCAGGCGGTGTATTCATCTTTCATGGTTCTGTTGGTGGGTGCGTATCTGGTTTTTATTGGCGTCATCGGCAAGTTGTTTGTGACATTTGGCGGCGATGTGCACGTGTTTTTCTCGGCTATCGCGGCGCTGGCCATAACGCTCATCTTTTTCATGGTCATGACCTCATTTTCCGTGAAGGAAAGAATTCGAAAATTCATCGACAAGACCTTGTACAAGGACAGATTTGATTATCGCGCCATCTGGAGTCGCTTCAGCGATGATACCGCCTTCATCCTCGATCTGGACGAGCTCGTCGATTCTATTCTGGACACGATCACGGATATTCTCGATGTGCGAGACGGCGTCATCTTGTTGACCACCGGCAATGGCAAGCAGTTGAATGTCGCTAAAAAAAAAGACAAGAATGAACAGGTGCAGCTTCAATTACAACATGATCGCGAGTTCGTCGATTGGCTGTGGCGTCTGGGTGAACCGGTGAGATTGTCAGACATGTACAAAATGTTGCCGGACTCATATCGGGATGCCATGCAGCAGCTTCGCGATTGGCGCGCCTCTGTGTGTGTGCCGCTGAGTACGAAATCCGGTCTGGTGGGCATCATGGTCCTGGCTGAAAAACGCAACGCCGACTACTCAGTTGCGGAGATGGAGTTGCTGCAAACTTTGGCGAATCACGCTGCCCTGGCAATTCAAAACCTGCGCCTGCAAAGCGATCTGCAGGAATCCAGGGAGCTGGAATCGTTCTACAAGCTGTCTTCATTTGTTATCCATGATCTGCGAAATGCGGTTTCCATTCTCTCCATGCTTGCTGAAAACGCAAAGACCAACATGAGCAATCCGGAATTTCGCGCCAGCCTGGTCGGCACGCTGTCGGAGACCGTCAATACCATGAAGGGTATGCTCTCCAGGATGTCCCTGACTGCGAAAGATAACAAGCCATTGACTGTGGAACACATCGATGTTGTGCCGCTCATCAAAAGCATCATAAAGGAATGCATTGCCGACAAGACTGGTATTGCGGTCGAATTTGAATGCGGGCAGGCGAATCACATTCTGGCCGATGCCACCCAGCTCAGGAAGGTGTTTGTCAATTTGCTGCTCAATGCCGTTCAGGCCATGCCGGAAGGCGGAAAGCTGACGGTCAGGACAAAGGTGAGAGCCGGCCAGGAGCTACCGCTTACCAGGCTTAGCAAAACCCGCACGGACAGATATCTGGAAGTTACAGTTACAGATACAGGCGTGGGCATGAGCGAGGATTTCGTGCAGAAGAAGCTGTTCAGACCTTTTCAAACAACCAGGCGGAAGGGGCTGGGAATCGGATTGTTTCACTGCAAGGAAATTGTCGAAGATTTTGACGGCAAAATCTGGGCAGAAAGCAGAGTGGGAGAAGGCACGACATTTCACCTCGTGTTGCCGGCGCCCAATATTCCCGCTAACGGCAGCCATCAGACAACTGAGAGAGCCGGGCAAGCTGAGACAACTTTGAACTGAGCTAAGCCAGAAAAAACAATGGAACGACAGAAACGAAAAATTCTCATCATCGACGACGAAGAAGGCATCCGTCAGCAGATGCGATGGGGTTTGCAGCAAGACTACGACGTCTTCCTGGCAGCCGATGGCAAGCAAGGTCTGCAGGCCGTCCGGTCTGACAAGCCTGATCTGGTGGTGCTGGACCTGAGCTTGACTCCCAACGGCGACGAGCAGGAGGGTTTACAAGTCTTCGAAGATATTCAATTGATCAATCCGAGAACAAAAGTGATCATTGTCACGGGCAATGAGCAACGAGACCTCGCTGTCAAGGCAGTTCAAATGGGCGCATACGATTTCTATCGCAAGCCCATCGAGCTGGAGGAATTCAAGATCATTCTCGAGCGCGCCCTGCATCTGCAAAAGTTGGAAGATGAGGTGCAGTCCCAGGCTCTGCAGAGTGATGAACTCCATAACCAGGAGATAATCGGCCAGAGTCCCCAGATGCTGGAGATTTACGATACCATCAGGCGCACGAGCCAGACGGACGCAACTATCCTCATTACGGGAGAAAGCGGTACCGGCAAGGAATTGGTGGCGCGGGCCATCCATCTGCAGAGCCCGCGAAAAGAGCGGCCGTTCATCGTTATCAACTGCGGCGCCATCCCGGAAAATCTGCTCGAGAGCGAGCTGTTTGGCCATGAGAAGGGCGCCTTCACCGGCGCTCACGTCCAGCGCAAAGGACGCTTCGAGCTGGCCAACAAAGGTACGATTTTTCTCGATGAAATCGGCGAGCTGAGCGTGTTATTGCAGGCCAAGATCTTACGCTTTTTACAGGAGCGCGAGATTGAAAGAGTGGGCGGTAGAGAACCGATAGAGGTAGACGTTCGCATCATTGCTGCTACCAATCGCAATCTGGAAGAAGAGATCGAGAAGGAAAATTTCCGCGCGGATTTGTTCTACCGGTTGAGTGTCATCACCATCAATTTGCCCCCGCTGCGTGAGCGCGGTGAAGATATTCCGGTGCTGGCCAACAAATTTCTGCGCCGGTTCAAACAGGAATATCAGAGAGAAGTCAGGGATTTCTCGGCTGCCGCCAAAAAGGCGATCCGCGACTATGCCTGGCCCGGCAACGTGCGCGAATTGGAAAACAAAGTGAAACGCGCGGTCATCATGGCCAGGCAAGCGTTTATTCTGCCGGAGGACATGAATCTGCAGGGGCACCCGACCGGTTCCCGTCGCTCCCTGAAAGAAGCTGTGGAAGAATTCGAGCAAGGCTGCATTCGGGAAGCGTTATTGAGAAACGGCGGTAACGTGAGCCGGACCGCAGCAGAACTTGGCGTCAACAGAACCACCTTTTACGACATGCTGCACAAATACAACATAGACCATTCTGAATATTCGCATCACTCGCAAAAAGCCAAATCGGAGATGTCATGAGAGTGTTCCTGCATACAAACATCTGGTTGCTTTTTGCTTGCTGTTGGCTGGGCGGTGTAACACCGCTGTTTGCGCAACAATATGTCATTCACGCAGGGGACAAACTTGAGATAACCTTTTGGCAGGAACCAGAGCTGAACACCACAACCACAGTCGGCCGGGACGGCATGATCGAGCTGCCGGTCGTTGGCCGCATCAAGGCTGCCGGTCTGACGACTTCCGAGCTGAGCGAGCAGATCGTGGACCAGATTTCACGCTACAGGATTAAGGTTACACAGGCAACGGTTGTGGTCACGGAATATCAGGGCAACAAGATCTATATCACCGGCCAGGTCGGCGCACCCGGGACGTTGTCCTTTGAGGTGATCCCAAATCTCTGGCGCGCGTTGCAGGAGGCCGGCGGCCTGTCTGAGACCGCGGACCTGGAGCGCGTCACCATCATTCGCGGCGGCGAGGAATCCGGCGATGTCATCCAGGTCGATTTGACTGAATTTCTCGACCAGGGCGATCCGGCCATGCTGCCGAAATTGCGCGGCGGCGATACCATCCATGTGCCGCGCATCCCGTCTGTGCGTTCCGGCAGCGACACGCCCTCGTCGCCATTTGTCAGCAAGAACGAGATCTACATCCTCGGCGAGGTGGCCTCTCCGGGTCGCTACAACCTGGAAAAAAATGTGGATTTGCTGGACGCCCTGATCCTGGCAGGCGGCCCGACCAATTCAGCCAGGCTCTCAGACGTCAAGGTGCTCAAACGCTGGCAGGGCAGCACCGGCATGATGGTGATCGATTTGAAGCACTATCTCAATCATTCCGAGCCCGGGCCGCCGCCCCTGGCAGCGGGCGACACGATTTTTGTGCCGAGAAAAGGCGGCGCGGCCTCGTTCATCCTGACGCGGATTCTGATCCCCGTCATTACTTCGGCCACGGTTTTTTTACTGGTAAACACGATCAGGTAGAGCAAGACTCATGAATGGCAGGTTCGATTTATCTAATTTAGGTGCACAGCAGGCAGGCAATGACCGCCCGATTTTCGATTGGCGCGCCTATTGGTATCTGGCCCGGCGGCAGAAGTGGTTTCTGATCATCCCGGCTATCATCTTCGCGCTTGCGGCATTTTACTACAAGCTGTCGGTGATACCGGTTTATGAATCCTCCACCACAATTCTCGTGTCTGACAGCAAACTTATGACCGGGTCTCTGAAGCGTGTGGTGCCCGGCGTCACGGCTCAGGACGAAATATCTGTGGTCAAGAACTACATCATGAGTGCAAAGTGTATTGCTGAGCTGATCAACACCCTGGACCTTAACATAAAACCAGAGCTGAACCAGCGCGCCGTGGCCCTGGCGGCGCAGTTGCCGGACATGGATGTACGCGAAATCAAGAGCATGTTGTTTATCGAGCAGGTCAGAGAAAATTTGACCGTGGAGACGCGCGGCCGCGATGTCATCAAAATTGCTGCCGAGCATGAAAACCCCCAAAAAGCTTATATGCTGACAAAAACCCTTGCCCAGGTATTCATCGATGAATTCCAGAAACGGCAACTGGGGGGGATCCGCGGTGTGCGGGAGTTCAGCGAAGAACAACTTTCCATCTATGAAGAGAAATTACGGGCTGCGGAGAAGAAGCTGAGAGAATTCAAGGAAGGCATACTGCATTCTCAGATGGATGACCTCGATATGGGGCAGGCGACGCTGGAGCGCTTCAAATCTGATATCACCACGCTGGAGGTCTCCATCAGAGATAAGCATGAAAGAGTGCAGGCTTTGCAAAATGAGCTCACCGCGCTTGCAATCACGCCGCGTACGGTGGAAAGCCCGGCGATCTCGACTGCCAGACGCGAGCTGTTTGGCAAGATCGATCAACTGGTAAACATCTTGAGCAAGTTCACCTGGAAGGACCCGCAAATCATCGAGCTGAATGATGATATCAATCGTCTGCGGGAAAGAATAAGGACGGCGGTGGCGCAAAACGTTGACGATATTTTCGGCGAAAGAAATCAAGCAGTCAAAAACCTTCTGGTCGAGTGGAATATGAGCAGTCTGGATGTGGAGATCCTGGATTACGAAAGAAGCGCCATGTCCAAGATGCTCACCCGGCTCGAAAGCAGCATGACCAAGGGGCCGACTTACGAGATGGTCCTGAAGAATCTGCAGCAGGAAGTTGAATACAACCGGGAATTGTATCTGAATTTCTTGCACCAGTCCCAGGGCACGCAGATCGAGGAGCAAATCCAAAGACGGGACGCGCAATTCAAGCTGCAGATTATCGAGCTGGCGAAAAAGCCGCTGTATCCCAGGAATACCGGTTTGAAACACACGCTCATCCTTGCCTGCCTGCCGCTTGTCGGCCTGGCTTTGGGAGGCGGCATGGTGGTTGGACTGGACTTCTTGAACCACTCTGTCAAAGACATTCAGGATGTGGAAACGGAGTTTGACCTGCCGGTCTGGGGGGTGATTCCCGAGATCCGGGATGACAGTGGCAACAGCGTCCTGCATACACTCGGGACGTTGTTGCTGGTTGTGTTGGCCACCTCTGTGGCGGCAACCTTAATCTACATCATAAAAAAGGGCGGCTTGCAGCTACCGCTGTGAGCGAGTTGCCCATAGATGAGTCGTACTGATATGGAAAGCTACGTATTTGACGAAGTCTTAGATTTTTCTGAGGAATCTTATTTCCTGAAGACGCTGAACAGCGAGCCGCAGAAGCGCATCATCAGCTCCGTCTTCCGCGCCGGCCTTCTGGTCTATTCGCGCTCAGAGGCTTATAATGGCCATCTGTCTGATGAGCAGCTTTACGAAAGGGTGAAGCAATACCATGAAGGTTCGAAGAGCGGAATCAGGGCGCTGTTCACGCTATCGAAAAAATACGCAGACTCGACCGATGTTGGCAAGCGTCTGCTCCTGGTGCGGGCATTCATACGGCACGGAATGTTCAAGGAAGCGACTCAGGAAATTGCCAACATCCTGAGAATCTATCCCTCATTGTCCAAAGCCTACTTCTACATGGGCCAGATACGCATGGAGATCAAAGAGTTCGATCAGGCCGTGAAGTGCTTTGCAAAAGCCATCGAAATCGATCCCAATTTTGCGGATTATCATTTCTGGCTGGGCCGGGCATGTTTGCAACTGCAGGAATGCAGAAACGCCATCAACGAGTTCATTCAGGCGATCAAGATAAACTCATATTACAGCGAGGCTTATTACCACCTCGGATTGGCTTATATCAAGAACGCCCTGATCAGAGAGGACTATGCCCTGGCAAAAGAGACCAGGGAGCGTACCCAAACGTGTCTCGAAAAAGCCGTGCAGATACACCCGAATTTCAAGAACGAACACTTCGTCCGCGGCGAAACCTGCCTGGAGCAAGGGAATCTCGAGGAAGCTTATGATTGCTTTCTCAAAGCTCTGGGCGCAGGCATATTGAGCATGCAGCACGATTTTATCCTGGATTTTTACGTGCGCTATCTGGGCGCGGATGGCAAGCTGAGCTTGAAAGAGATCAGCGCGTATATCGAAAGGTTGCGCGTGCATATCAAGAAGTTCACGCACTATGCGGACCTGTATCATGAGCTGGGCATTGCCTACGTCATCCTGTCCAGGAGCATCAACGACAATGCCATCGAGAGTTTTCAAAAAGCACTGAGCATCAACCCGAACTATTTCGAAGCACAGGAAATGCTCAAGCGAATCCAGAAAGACCAGAATAAGATTATCTAAGAACTAAGTGGTAGTGTGCTCAAGGTGCTAAGGTAGCACGAGCACCCAAACCCAAACACAAACACAAACACAAACACATTAACACATTAACACATTAACACACTAAACATGCTAAAGACCTATCGAGAAGAATCGCCCCTGGCCACCGAAGTCAGGCGAATTGTGAGCAAACTCAAGATCGCACGCGCCGAGCGCGACGTGAAATCCGTCATGCTCACAAGCGCCTCGACCGGCGAGGGCAAGAGTACGGTTGCGGCCTACCTGGCCATCGCGTGCTCGAAACATCGTGGCGCCAGGACGGTTCTTCTGGATCTGGACCTGCGCCGGCCGCGGGTGCATGAATTGTTCGGTCTGAAAAAGCGCAAAGGCGTGGCTGATATTCTGGTCAAAAAAGTTTCGGCCAAATCATGCCTGAAGCCAACCATCTATCCAAATCTGCAGATCATAACGAGTGGGCGTGATTCTGACAACGTCTCGGAGTTGCTGAATAATCAGCATTTGTCTGAGCTGTTTGCTGAGCTCAGATTCTATTATGATTTTGTAATCATAGATGCACCACCGGTGATACCGGTGTCAGATCCGCTCATGCTGAGCTCTGATATAGATGGCGCCATTTTCGTCATCAAAGCCGGCAAGACTCAGAAACCTGTGATTCACCGGGCGCTGCAATTGCTGAAGGACGCACGCATCGAAGCCCTGGGAGTCGTGCTCAACAACATGCACCATGTGCTGCCTTATTACTATGACTATGACTACTACCATTATGAATATTACGACCGGGCCATTCCGGAAAACGGCGCCGAGTAAAACGCTTCTATGGATATTAGACAGGATAACAGGATTAGACAAGATAAAGTATGAGAGGGCAAAAAGGGTGTTCAGCCTTCAGGCTGTCAAGACACGCTTCCAAGAAACGCTCTGCGTTTCTCGCATGCAAAACCGCGCCCCGCGTGGACTGCGCTGAAGCGTGAACACCGATCCTACCCTCCTTGTTCTGTCTGGAGGATTCTGTAAGTCCTGTCAAGTAGGATAGGTCAACTATTTATGAACAGTGAATCTTAGTGTTCCTTTAGTGTCTATGTGGTAGAACCTGTAAGCCTAAATAGCGCAGAAGGAGTTGCGTGATTTGAAGAACAACACTCAAAGCTTAAGGTGAGTATTTGTGATACAAAATGCCATTACAGTGGATGTTGAGGATTGGTTCCAGGTAGCCGTTCTTCGCCATGAAATCGATCCCAGGGACTGGGACAAGCAGCAGAGCCGGATCATCCCCAACATTTGCAGAGTCCTGGAAATCTTTGATGAATGCCAGATCAAAGCTACGTTCTTCGTTTTGGGATGGATTGCCGAAAGATACCCGGAAATCGTCCTGACCATTAAGAAATACGGCCATGAGATTGGCAGCCACGGCTATGGCCATAAGATCATCTATGAAAACTCGAAGGAAGATTTTGTTCAGGATCTGGAGAAGTCCATCGCCATTCTGGAAGGCATCACCAATGACCAGATCAGACACTATCGCGCCCCCAGTTTTTCCATTACGCGCGATACCATGTGGGCGCTGGAGGTGCTGGCGCAAAAAGGCATTACCTTCGATTCCAGTATCTTTCCCATCAAGCACGACATTGGGGGGATGCCGAACATGCCACGATTTCCATTCTATTTGCGCTTCAAGGATGGCCGGGTGTTGCACGAATTTCCGTTATCTACTTTGAGATTATGGGGTGAGAACGTGCCCATCGCCGGCGGCGGGTATTTGAGGCTGCTGCCCTACTGGTTTATTCGCAACGGCATTCGAAGGAACAACAAGGCCGGTATCCCGGTGATCGTCTACTTTCATCCCTGGGAGCTGGATCCGGACCAGCCCCGGCTCAAGATCGGTTTGACCTCGAGATTCAGACACTATTCCAATCTCGAGTTTACAGAAGAAAAGATTCGCGCATTGTTATCCGAGTTCCGGTTTACCTCGCTCGGAGAGCTGGCGAAATCATACAAGATCGACTATCAATGGCCGCCGATTATGAACAATCACAACGGCCGCCACTGAAAATCCCCCTTCGAAGGGGGACGATTCTGCCGCAGGTAGAACCAAGGGGATGTTAAGTCCCTGCTAAACAAATTCAGCTCATCAAGCGGTCCCGGGCCGGAGTCTGGGGACCAGAGAAACACAAACATCGCTGAGCCACGGAAAGTCACAAAAATGGGACTTTCGTGGCGGAGCTGTATCCGGGCAGTTATAGGGCTGTCTGAAGAGACAGTTTCGGTCATCTCGAGCGTAGTCGGGAGATGACAATACTCAAACCCGAAATCCGAAGCCCGAAATTCGAAACAAATTCGAAGCCCGAAAATCCAAAACCACCGAGCTGGCATAGATTAGCGGAAATGACTTT
>CAZVSL010000214.1:9498-9855 GCA_964629935.1 uncultured Calditrichaceae bacterium
TGTGTTGACGCTGAAAGCGTCACATACAATAGCCCAGGGTTGCCCTGCTTTTGGGGCAACCCTGGGTCACGGATGCAGCCAGCACCGTGAACCCCAAAGGGGTTCCATAGCAGGAGCTTCGAAACCCGAAATTCGAAACAAACCCGAAGCCCGAAAATCCAAAACCACCGAGCTGGCATAGATTAGCGGAAATGACTTTGGCCAAAACTGGTCTACGCTGTGTTGACGCTGAAAGCGTCACATACAATAGCCCAGGGTTGCCCTGCTTTTGGGCAACCCTGGGTCACGGATGCAGCCAGCACCGTGAACCCCAAAGGGGGTTCCATAGCAGAAGCTTCGAAACCCGAAATTCGAAAC
>CAZVSL010000215.1:0-9820 GCA_964629935.1 uncultured Calditrichaceae bacterium
TATTCGGAGTGCTGGCGAGCATGTGTTGCCAGACGAGCTCGCCCGTGCGTTTGTCATAGGCCAGGAATCTCGGATGTGGCGGCCCTTTCTGGCCCCAGGCGCTCCAGGTCCAAAAAGAAATATGAACCAGCTCTTCATCTACAATCGGTGTGTTGGTACGACCGCCGTATCCTGAAAACCGCAGGAATTCCTCTACCAGAGAATGCTGCCAGACAATGTCGCCATTGTCGCCATCGTAACAGGTGAACACGCCATCTACGCCGAGCATGTAGACATTGCCGGTCTCCGGATCACCGCCCAGGCTTGCCCAGCCCACGCGGGTGAAAGGGACGGTTGTGTGAAATACGTTGTTTTTGTCCTCCCAGATCAGCTTGCCGTCTTTAGCGTCATAGCACGCGACGACGCGCTGCATGTGCACGCCTTCACCGGTGCGGCCGACGACATAGACCTTACCATTCATGATAACAGGCGTTGACCGGCCAATGAAATCGGCCTTCCAGACCAGGTTTTTGCCATCCAGCGTCCAGTCAGACACCAGGCCTGTTGCGTCAGAAACACCATTTTGATTCGGTCCGCGCCAGCTTGGCCAGTCAGAGGCGGACGCTATGGAAATGCTGACCAGCAGACAGGCGACTGACCAGAACACGCTTGATTTTTTTAGCATTCCTTTACTCTCCCTCTCATTCTTGTTAATTTGATTTGGATACCCGGATAGTCCGACTCCTGATTAACGTCATGGAAAACCTGAGTATTCCATTGCCCCTCCTTGCTGAATGCATATTGGTTAAATCGTTTAATGTAAACGTTAAGGAGGAAAATGTCTACTAAAAATAATGACTTATTGTTTCGTCTGGTTCTACTTAACCAATATATCTTGCGCTAGTTCCTGAACAAAGATATCATAATCATCATCCTGTTGCCGCGCGATGTAGGCTATTCTCCTGCCATCAGGCGCCCAGGCCGGCTCAGTTACTCTGTAATAACCCCGGCCTAAAATGTGATGCAATTTGCCCTTTAGATCAAAAATGACAATGCCGCGTTCGAAGGATTCCCCCAGACTTGCACAAACCAGTCGTTCTCCATCCGGAGACCAGTCGGGACAGAAATCATGCCCGGCTTTGTTGGTCACCCGCTCGATCTTCCCGCTTGCCAGGGTTATGATATAGAGATCATCATCTTCACCATTGGTATCCCTTCGCGAAAAAAACACAATCTGGTTGCCGTCCGGCGACCAGCGCGGCCAGACCTCGCGGCCAGAGTCGTGGGTAAGCTGTTCTGTTTGGCCATCGAGACCTGTAACATATATATCCAGCTTATCGTCTTGCATCAGGCTATAGGCGATTTTCTGTCCGTCAGGCGACCAGCTCGGAAATATTTCAGCGCCAGGCTGATGCGTGAGTCTGCTGACACGTCGGCTTTCAAGGTCGAGCAAGCACAGCTCGGGCTGGCCAAATCGCTCGCTCTGGAAAGCCAGTTGGTCGCCGTCGGGAGACCAGGCCGGAAAGCGGTCGGAGGCCGAATGATTTGTCACTCTTTGCAGGTCTGCTCCCTCCGCACGCATGCGATAGATCTCCCAATTGCCATCACGCTCAGATTCAAACGCGATCTGAGTGCCATCCGGAGACCAGCACGGCGCCCGGTCATTGGCGGCGCTATTGCTCACATTCACGGGCTGCGACGGCCATACCATCGCAACCTGAGCAACGACGCCAAAGGTGACCAGAAAAACTGTGGACCGTGACAACGTGCTCGAGATTTTCATTCCGGATGCCATTCTGTTTCAACTCCCCAGTACTGCAACTCCCTTTCATCTGAACGCAACACGCTCTGTACCACGCGGCCGCTGTCTTTCGCCACCCAGCGCATAGCACGATAGCCGGGCGGCCCAATCGGGCCCATGTCCACTTTCCAGCAATCAAGCAATTGGCCCGCTATCTCCACACCCTCGCTGCCGAGCACGTGATACTCAGACCATACCTCTTTGCCTGCCCACTGATTGAACCTTGGGATGGTAACGCGGTAGTCTTCACGCAATGGCAAGGCACAAACCAGCCAGGACATCGGACCATCAACCGGCAAAACAGGGCGGCTGAGCATCTGGTCAAGCAGCTTGACCGGCTGCTCCGGCAAAACCACCCAGCCAGTTAGATACCCGTCTGAACAACTCACGGCTGCAGAATCGGCTTTAGCTTCAACACGGTGATGTATTAAGCCAAAATCCCGCGCCCGAATCAATATCTCGCCGCGCGTCGTGTCGCCGCCAGATGACACATGCGTGGTAGCAATGCGAATTGCTTGCTCTGAGCCGACCAGCGTCCTGAAAATAGTCTGCTCGGTTGAACTTGTAGGCTGCCGTTTTCCGTTTTCCAGTTTGAAGCTGCTGATCACCTGCAGGCCAAAAGGCAACCGGTCTGCTCTGAGCGCTTCATTTCCGGCCAACAGCGTGTCGGCAGTTTGTGCCTCTGATCCTGACCCAGCAATAGCCATGAGCATCATTATCATGGTTAGTTGAAAAATGCATTTTCCAAACCAACTCAGATCAGTTCCTATCATAGTTTTCCCGGACAGAACAATTATTCCGATATTTTTGAATCATGAAACGCCGCCCGGCGCCACGCCTCATCCATATCGACCCACACATTTGTGAAACGAAGAAATGTTCTAAACGGCTCACCCTCGCGGACACCCTCGGATATATTCTTACCGGTGACGACCGCCGTTTTGCCGTACAATCTGACTTCAACATCTTCATTTTCATAATGGTCGATGCTGATCTTGCCAGACTCGATTTCAAGATGGCGTTGACGAATCCAGGTGAGCCAAGTCTCTTTGTCCAGCACGCTGCCATTGGTGTTTGTGTGAACATAGTCATCTGTGAGCATTTCTGCCAGAGCATCTGCATCAGCGCGTACAAACGCCTGACCAAACATCTCAACTCTTTCGCGAACTTCCTCTTCGTCTCCAGCCCAAGCGTCAGTACGTGTGTTGTCACCACATCCGGTAAGCAGCATAGTGATCAGGCAACATGGCACCGCAAAACTATAACGAGACATTGTCAACTCCGGTACTCGAAAATTCGATTTGATAGATATCACCCGGCGGACGACCCGTGACCGCATCAGCAGGTAACACGCCCGGTCGTTCCGAGGTAAAAAACAGATAGCGCCCATCCGGGCTGAGGCACGGTGCGAAATCAGCATACGTCGAGTTCACGGTCTCGCTCAATCGGACTGGTTGTGTCCAGCTATCTTCCTGGTTATGACTGATAAACAGATCCGCGTCACCGCCAGCAGGATTTGATGCAGTGAAAATCAAAAAGCTTTCATCAGGTGCGATACACGGATTGCCAGCTCGGTCGATACCAAGCTCAATTACATGCGGTGTAGCAAACGTTTCGCCGTTGAATCCGGAACGATAGATTTGGCGCTCTTTTCCGTCTGCTCCCATTGCGCCGAAATAAAGGGTTCCTGACCGGGTTGCGGAAACGAAAAACGCATTCTTTCGATCATTTAAAGGGGCGCCCGGATTGATTGGCTCGCTCCAGCCAGCGGCTGTTCTCTCCACATACCAGATATCGAAGTCTTTTGCCTCGCCTGAGTCAATTGGCCTGTTGGAACTAAAGTACAGCCGTTTGCCGTCCGGCGACATGAAAGGATCGAGGTCACGGTACGTGCCATCAGAAAACGGCATGGGCACGGGCTCAGTCCAGCCTCCGTTTCTATATGTAGAATACACGATTTGCAGAACTTCACGGTCATTGGATGCGGTGTTGAAAAACACGGTATTGCCATCTGGCAAGAAAGATGTACCAAATTCCGGCAACGCCGTTGAAACAACACCCGGAGCGAAAATGCGCGGCGTGGTGAGTGGCTCCGTGGATGCGTATGCCTGTATCTCCTGTTCTGGCTTCCCGGCGCCACTGCTGCCCTCGCCGCTGCAGCCTGGCAGGAGCAAAAGCGTCATGCCCGGGCAGCAAAGAAGCAGCGCAAGCACTTTCATCATATTAATGCCCATTCAGAACCCTCCGAAGTTTAGCGGCTGCCCCGATCTGTTGCCAGCCTTGTTCATCCAAAGCCCAGGTATCACCGAATACGTTGTCGCCGTCATGACCGCCAAACAGGACTATCTTTTGAATTGCGCGGTGACAAACTGCGCCGGTGTGATTTCGGGCCGAAGGGCCGGCAATCTCGAGCCGCTGCCATCCTGTATCATGTAGCTCCCAGGTGTCGGCGACGCGGCCGTTTCCGTCCCAGCCGCCGAAGCGGATGATGGTTTTGCGTTTTGCGTCAAAGGTCATAGCTGCATTGTATCTGTATGGCGCCTCACCACCCTCGAGCGGCTGCCATTTGCTGCCGTCCCACGTCCAGGTTGCAGCGAGACCATCCTGTGAGCTGCGGCCAAAAAGTACGACTTTCCCCCGCATCGGATCGTAAACCATGGCAGCAGCCCCATTTCTGGGTGACGGGCCGCTTATTGTCATCTGCTTCCAGTGGTTGCCGTCCCATTCCCAGGTATCGCCCAGCCGAACCAGCTCATCGTCGTGCAAATAATAACCTCCAAAAAACACGGTTACTTGCCGGGAGGCATCATACGCCATGGCAGCCTCAGCGCGCGGCCGCGGGCCGGAAGCGGATAGTTGCCGCCAGGACTGACCATTCCAGCTCCAAAGGTCGTTGAGATAGGTATCATCTTGTTCGCCGTCACCGAACAGCACTTTGTTGCCGCCGAATAGCAAAACGACCTGGTGCGTTTCATCCCAGGTCATGGCCGGAAATGTGCGCGGCAGTGGTCCGGTCGTATCCGCAAGCTGCCAGTCGATGCCATCGAAAGTCCAGGTATCGCCGCAGACTTTGGCTTCATCGGCGCCGCCGAAAAGCACAACGCAACCATTTTTCCGGTCATAAGCCATGGCGTGCGCATTGCGCACACCTAAACGCGCATCTTGCAAGCGGTCATCTTCTATGAGTTCTTGCTCATCTTTCGTTCGCACCTCGACGGCATCGTCACCTATATTGGTGCAACCCAGAATGGCAAATGTGAGAAAAAAGGCCAGACTCCAGAGCAATGTCAATGTCTCCTTTGTATCAAGGCAAAGTTCTGAAAATTCGAATGTCTAAATCCCAAGTCCGAAACAATCCAATATCTGAATATTCAATGACAGTACATCCTTCGACGTCAGGTGAATCCCGATTTTCGTCCGGTTTAGGTTTTCGGATTTTCCACAGCTTGCGGCTTTGCGGCGTTAGGAACTACATCATCCTGTCTTCGATCCGATGCGCGACGTTAATCCACGTATGCACATGCGGCGTGCCGCGGAAATACCAGGCGAAGGTCGGACCTTCCAGCTTCCAGCGGTCCCAAATACCTTCTTTGTCTGGGAGGTCGCCATCCTTATAGAAAGTAAGGTGCAATTTGTCCAGGCCGCCGTTCGCCTTGATGGCAGTCATAACTTCCTGCACGTCAGATTCGCGATACGGTTCAAGCAGCGACCGCAGTGTCTGTTCTACCAGCTCTCTCTGATCAGGCGATAAGTCACGGGCAGCGATGCCAGTGAATTTGCCATCCTCGCCTTTCAACTCGACCGCAGAAGGCTGGTCAGCCGGCGACCCGCCCAGAATCAGCGCCTGCTCCTGCTGCTTGCCATCGAGCGCGTGATACACCTTGCTCGCCAGCCGCGACTGATGCCACCAGACATTGCCGGGATGGTCCGGCCGCTCATAGAATTCGACGGCATGGCCATAGAATAGCGGTCCGCCAAGGACGGCGTTTTTTTCGGCGCCGCCATCCGCGCGGATGGTCTGGTGACGACCTGTAAGCAGAAAACACAATTGCTCGTCATCGTCCGAAAACAGAGCTGCGGAGTAATTCCCAAGCCCGCCGGCGTCGTCGCGCATGGCGTGCTGTATCTTATCGAAACCCTCTTCGCTGGTCACGCCTCTAAGAATCTCGCGTATCAATTCCTGCTGGGCGCGTGTGTAAACCTGTGAAATGCGGTCGGGAATGACGCGCCAGTTGTTGTGCGCCTGTAATCTCCGCGGGTCGCCCCACGGCAACAGAACGCGGACCCGCTGTACTGAGCTCAACGTGGCAAGCAATTCCTTGACCGCCAGCTCTGCCGGTTCCTGTGGTCCGCGTGCAAACACTGGCTCGAGTGGCGTGATCAAAGGCGCCGCGCCTGCAACCGCCGCAGCCTTGCCGAGCTTACCAAGAAAATCCCTGCGTGTGATCCCGGGCAGGGCTGTTATCTTCGATGTCCTGGTTTTTTCTGCTCCGCAGTCAGCACAGATGGATGGCATCTTACTACTCATGATTCACCTCGCATGTGGGCCATGCCCGCCGGTGCAATCTCAAAGCGGATCTGAAAAGGCTTTTCGACACTCTGTATTGTCTTTGCTGTCGACTTCGCTTCCACATCAAAAAGCTGATCCAGGCGATTGCCGGCTAAATCCTCGAGCGCCGGGTTGAGAAGGAGGTTATAGATACCCGGCGCCCAGGCTGTCTCAGGCATAAATGTCCACTGTGTTTGAACAGACGATTACTAATCAGCGTTATTTGTCGAGACGGGAAAGAGCACCTTCTCCTTCCGCAGTTAGTTTCAGGAAAAGCGCATCACCATCATGCTTGATATTGCGCACAAAATACTTTTTGTCACCGACTTTGATAGCCTCAGTGAGGCAATACCGCTCCCGATTCACCTCATTTGTTGTCGGGTCAAAGACGGTCATGTCTTCAAAACGGCCATTGCGGTTGAAATCGATGCGAATCTCATTGCAGGATTCGTTGTCAGGATTTATGTCGAAAGTGGGTCGCAGAAACCACGACGAGTGCAGACCACCGTAGAGCGCAACCGGGAAGGTCTCATCGCATAATGTGGCTTCGCCCTGCCAGAATTCGATGTTTTCAAACTGCAGGAAATTATCATCAGGGTAATAAACCAGAAAGACGCTCATCTGCTTGACGTTGTCGCCGTCTTCAGGCCTGTAATCGACCAGGACTTGCGATTTCAGATACCTGGTGAGCACCCACTCTGAGCTGCCTTCCAAATTATATTTCGCGGTTTTACGCTTGATTTTAAGTGGTTTTTCATCGACAAAAGCAGTATCGCTGTCCGTGTCCAGATAGAATTCTGTCTCCCCGGCCGCATTATCGCCCTTGACCACCCAAATCTTACGATAGTCGATATCATAGATGCCGATGGCCGCGTACTGCAGGTTGCTGAGATGACCGGGCAGGTTGCTTTCGCAAAAGATGTTGTCCTGGCCAATTTGCGACAGGGTTTGAAAACGGGAACCGGCGCCGCTGGCGGCAATCCTGAATTCTCCCTCGCCATTGCGCGTACGCGTCAGCTTGATGTAGCCCTGGTCGCTCGCATCGTTAACAGCGCTGTCCGTACTTTTTCCCATTGGCAACAAAAGGACTGCCAGCACGGCAAGGACTAAATACACCCCGGCCAGATTTGATTTTCTGATGTGTGAAATGCGCATGATTTCAAGGATACGCGACGAGAACTTCTTTTTGTGATTGCCAAAGCTGTGCAGCATTTCCACGCCCTCTGTGCCCATGAGATTGAGCTTCAACACCGCAAGCATGCTGCTGCCATAGGTCTTGGGTGTGATGTTGCCATGAGACAAGACACGCTCGTCACAGATACGCTCGCGTACTTCGTTCAGCCGGCTGTTTGCCAGCCAGACAACCGGATGGAAAAAGTAGCAAATCTGAACCAGATTCTGCAGCTTGATCCAAAGATCATCGAGATTTTGCACGTGGGCAAGCTCGTGCGCAACCACTGATTCGATGGTCTCGGCAGTAGATTTCTTGAGCAAGATTTCCGGCAGGTAAACGATAGGATGCCATATCCCCATGGTGAAAGGTGACAGACAGTGGTCGGATGTCACTAACTTCACCCGGCGCCTGATACCAAAGCGCTTGCGCCACGTTTCAGCCAAAGTAAGAACGCGTGATTGCCCTACCGGCACAGCCTCGCGAATAATGCGGCGGTAGTAGAAGTAGCGCCGCAGGAAAATCGCTGCAAATGTAATCACACCCACGAGCCAGACCAGAAACAAGCCGACTTTGAAATCGAGTCCGGCAGGAGCAGAGCCGTTTGGGGTTGCCTTGGCTACCGACCTGTTGGCTTCAATGACTGAGGCCGTCCCGGGGTCCGCAGCTTGCGCGGCCATGTTTGTGCCTGCCACGTATTCCATATCAATTACACTCTGCAGAGCCTGTTGCGGCGCCGGAACAGTGAAGTCGATATGGCTCAGCAACGAACGCGCGCTGAACTGCAGAGCCAAATCCGGCGGCAGCAGCAAACGCACGAACACGAACGCCAGCAAACCATATTGCAGATAAAGCGACTGTTTCTTGAATATACGGAGCAGGAAGAGCACGATCAGAAAAAGCACGGAAGAGTAGACGACTTCTTTCTGCATGAAGCTCAAAAAAGCAGAGCTCACGCTGTCCAATGAAGCGATAAACTGTACCAACATTATAGTTCTTCCCGGTTTCTATTGTTCTTTGCTTTCGTCCTGAAGCAGATCGTTCAGCTCTTTGATTTCTTTTGGTGTGAGCGCCTGGCTTCTCGCAAACAGCGACACCACAGCGCCATAGTCCAGCTCGAGAACATGGTCGGCAAAATTGCGCACAAAACTGGCCAGCCCGGCCGGTTTGGTGATCAGCGGTTTATAGAGATAGACGCCATGAAAATTTTCGCGCGCAAGATGCCCTTTCTTGACCATACGATCCATGATGGTTTTGGTGGTGGAGTAGGCCCAGTCGTAAGCATCCGCCACCTGGTCATGCACCTCGCGGGCGCTGCTGCGGCCATCTTTCCACAAAATCTTCATGATGTCCAACTCCGAGCGGGATAGCTCGGGTAAATTCTTTGATTTTTTCATCGAGAACCACTGCCAATTGATTTACAAATGTAGGTGTGTTATTACAGTTGTAACAGGAAAATTACTAGCGATTCTACGAAGGTATTTTGCATAGGTTTCAAAAAAATCCATCTCCCGGCAGATGTTTCAAACCAATCATCGCTTTGCCGATTAGGCTCCATTGGTGTGAGAGAGGTAACAAACGCGCAAGGAATGCATACCGATTATTCGCATCCGGAGATTCTACAATAGTCTTACAACTTGGATTATCCCGCATTCGCGACCGCCAAATACTACTTGCTTCTCAGTCCTTGTTTTTATATGTTAGTGGCTTTGGATAGCCAAGCATTACGGAGGCGTAGTTGCGTAGCGAAGCGCATACTGTTACACTGGAGGTAGAATGCAAAACCTGCGTTCGTTTTTTGTGCTTACTTGTTTGACAATTCCTACATTTCTCTTACCCCAATTCGCATACTCTCAATTCTCCTTTGACAAGATTAAAGACGACACCGGTTTTCTTTTCGAAAAACCATTACAGTTCTACTGGACGCCGCGCTACAATCGCGTCGAGGGCTTGTTTGCTAACCTGGGGCTCAAATACCGGCCGCCGGCTGCAGAGGGCCTGAATCTGTATGGCGACGCCGGCTGGGGATTTTGGAATGAATCCGGCGAAGAGTTCCGTTTCAACCTGGGCGTTCGGCAGGATTTTTTCGAATTAAAGCGTCTGAGCCTCGGGTTTGACGTGTTCAAAAAACTGGAATCCGAGGACGATTGGGTTGTGGGTGAAGTCGAGAATTCACTCTTTGCCTTCTTTTTTCGCGAGGACTACAAAGATTATTACGGCGCTGAAGGCTTCCGTGTTTATGTCGATCATAAACTGGTGGGCCGGCATGTTCTACGGGCTGAGCTCGAACGTCGCACCTATTCGGCGCTCGAGCGGAACA
>CAZVSL010000216.1:0-340 GCA_964629935.1 uncultured Calditrichaceae bacterium
ACAATCAAAACACAGCGCGCTTACATTATTATTTGAATACAGGTACATCAGAAGCGCCATCCTTTCAACTCCAGGATGCAAATTTTCTCGGACTTGAAATCGGGTTCAACTACGCCCCGGCATTTGTCGATATCGATGCCGACGGTGATCTCGACCTCTATATTGGCGAGTGGAATGGCCGGCTGAATTACATCGAAAACGTTGGCGGGCCGGGCGGGTTTGTCGCCGGGCAGGCAGAAGAAGTCAGCGCGCGCGATAATGGTGAAATCAAAGCCATCGACATCGGCAACAACAACGCGCCGGCTTTTGCAGATATCGACGGCGACGGCGACTATGACCT
>CAZVSL010000216.1:350-9750 GCA_964629935.1 uncultured Calditrichaceae bacterium
GCCGGCATCGACTTCGTGCATTTCCCGGGCCACAGGTCCACCCAGTTGCCGGAGGACATGGGCTCAGGGGTGGCCTGGGGCGACTATGACGGCGACGGCGACTATGACCTGTTTGTCGGCGAGTTTATCGGCAACATCAACTTTTTCGAGAATACCGGTGATGCCAGCGCCCCTGCTTTTGAGCTGCGCGAAACCAATTATCTTGATATCGATGTCGGTTTGTACAGCGCGCCGCATTTCACGGATATTGACCGTGACGGCGATCTCGATCTGCTGGTCGGCTCAGAGGGTACGGGTATCCATTTCTACCGCAATAGAGGTACGTCCACATCGGCAAACTTCAGCGCCGATGCTGCATTTGACCTGCGCGTCATCGGCCGGTCGGCGCCTATCGTAGCAGACATCGACAGTGACAGCGACGCCGATTTCCTCAGCGGCACAGCCAAGGGTGGGCTGTTTTTTTACCGGAACCAGAGCGTGACAACCCATGTCGCCGACCCGTCGTCGCTGCCGGATGAGTTTGTTTTGCATCAGAATTACCCCAATCCGTTTAATGCCGCCACGACCATCCTGTACGACCTGCCGGTCGCCGGCCATGTTGAGCTGACCGTCTACAATGTGCTCGGTAAACCTGTCCGTACGCTGGTGGATGCACGGCAGCCCGCGGCTACTTATCGTGTGATTTGGGACGGCAAGACCGCTGCCGGCGCGCAAGCCTCCTCCGGCATCTACTTCTACCAATTGCGCGCGCGCAATTTCACTGCAACCCGCCAACTGGTGTTCTTGCGATAGGAAAGTCCATTCGGACACGCTCCGAAAAAAGCCCAAAGTTCACAAGATTCGGTTTTTGCGGTATTGGCTGGCAGAACATTTTCGGTCACCAGTTTCTCACCTTTCTTTTCTCCCATTTTTTTTATATATTCCTTCCGGGGACGCAGCGCATGGGGATTCCTTTCGGGGGTAATTCCGACCATGAAAATAGACTCAGCTCATTCGGCTGCGGGTAAACCGCAGGCTAAGCGCGCTGCTGCCAGGATCGCGATTATTTATGCGGTCATCGGCGCGGTCTGGGTGGTTTTTTCCGATGTCTTGCTGGCCAGATTTGCCAGGGACCTCGTGCCGTTTGTCAAGGTTGGCATGCTGAAAGCCTGGCTGTTTGTGTTGGTGACGGCGTTCGTCCTGTACTGGCTCTCCTACAAAAATTTCCTCACGATTCATGCCAAAGAAGGCAAGCTACGAGAATCCGAAAGTCTGTACCAGACCATTTTTGAGAACACGGGCACTGCGACTGTCATCGTCGACGATGACATGACCATCTTATTGGCGAACTCAGAGTTTGAGCGCATAACCGGTTATAGCAAGGTTCAAATCGAGGGCAAGAAAAAGTGGTCTGACTTTCTGCCTGATAGCCACGTGCAGCAGGCGAAACGATTCCATACCTTAAGAAGAGAGCAACCCCAAAGTGTGCCCAAACATTACGAAACACAAATCATCGACAAAACGGGTCAGGCCAGAGATGTCTACCTGACCGTAGAGCTGATTCCGGAGAGCAGCCGCAGTATCGCCTCGATTTTGGATATTACGGAACGGCGCAAGAACGAAGAGTCGATTCAAAGAGCAGCCTCCATCGTGGAGTCGTCTGATGATGCCATCATCGGAGAGACTCTGGACGGCGCCATCGTGAGCTGGAACCGCGGCGCTGAACGCATCTACGGCTATACGGCTGAGGAAGTGCTTGGCAGAAACATCACCATGCTGATGCCGCCGGACCGCCCGAACGAAAGCGCCGAGCTGATGGCGCTGCTGATGAGCGGCGAACGCATCGACCATTTCGAGACTGTGCGCATGCGCAAGGATGGCGAGCTCATTCACGCCTCACTGACGATTTCCGCCATCGAAGACCGGACCGGCAATATGGTCGGCGCATCAACCATTGCACGGGATATCACCGAACGTAAGCGTGCCGAGGAGCGGGCGCATCTGCAGCAACAGCAATTGATGCAGGCGGACAAGATGGCCACCCTGGGCATCCTGGTCTCGGGCGTGGCGCATGAGATCAACAATCCGAATAATTTTATCATGCTGAACGCCAAGATTATCCGGCGCGTGTGGGATGACATCGCGCCTATCTTGCAGCAATATTACGATAATCATGGCGATTTTTCACTTGCCGGGATGCCATACACGCGCGCTCATGAAAAGATAAGCCAGCTCATTACCGGCGTATCAGATGGCTCGAAGCGCATTCAGCGCATCGTGCAGAGCTTGAAAGATTATGCCCGCCGCGACACGGATGAACCAAATCAGACCGTAGACATCAATCAGGTTGTGGAGTCAGCCGGTATCATTTTGGAGAATCTCATCAAGAAATCGACGGATAATTTCTCTGTTCATTACGGCGAGAACCTGCCCAAAATTCGCGGCAACCACCAGCACCTGGAGCAGGTGGTTATCAATCTCATAACCAATGCCTGTCAAGCGCTCGAGCACAAGAAGCAAGCTGTGAGCGTCGAGACGCGTTATGACAAAGATGACGCGCGCATCGTGCTGGACGTGCGCGATCAGGGCAGCGGCATCTCGCAGGCAGATTTGAAGCACATCATGGATCCGTTTTTTACTACAAAACGCGGTCTTGGCGGCACCGGACTGGGATTGTCGATCTCAGAGCGCATTATCCGCGAGCATGGCGGCGACATCATTGTTGACTCCGAGCCGGGCAAGGGCACTGTGGTTACCATAACCCTGCCCGTTTGTTCAGATAGTGAGGAAGGATCGCGATGACGCAATCAACTTACCCTACGCTGCCCGTCTTGATCGTCGATGACGAACAACAGTTTCTGCTAAGTGCAAGTTTTACGCTCAATTCCGAAGGCATCGATAACATCGAATCGTTGCAGGATAGCCGCGAGGTTATGGCCAGGTTGGCCAGCCGGCGATTCTCAGTCGTGATTCTGGATATGAATATGCCGCACCTGCCAGGGCAGGAGCTGCTGCCACAGATCGTGCGGGACTTTCCCGACATTCCCGTTGTCATTATCACAGGCGTGCTCGATGTCGAAACCGCGGTCGAAAGCATGAAGACCGGCGCGTTTGACTACCTGGTCAAACCTGTGGATGACGCCCGCCTGGTCACGACCATCCGGCGTGCCATCGAATACAGCAACGTCAGGCATGAGAATTTGCTGCTGAAGAAATATCTGCTCACGGATAAGTTGGAGCATCCGCAGGCGTTTACCGACATCATCACGCAGAACAAATCCATGCGCGCCATTTTTCAATACATGGAAGCCATTGCTCCCAATTCCCTGCCCGTGCTGATTACCGGTGAGACCGGGGTGGGCAAAGAGTTGGTAGCGCGTGCCATCCACACGCTCAGCGGCCGCCGCGGGAAGTTTGTGCCTGTCAATGTTGCCGGCGTGGACGACAGCCTTTTCTCCGACACCTTGTTTGGACATCAGAAGGGAGCGTTTACCGGCGCGGAGCGGCCGCGCAAGGGCATGATCGAGCAGGCAGGCGGTGGTACTTTGTTCCTGGATGAAATCGGCGACTTGCACATCGAATCGCAGGTAAAGCTCTTACGCCTGTTGCAGGATGGCCGGTACTATCCTGTCGGTTCCGATGTTGAGAAAGTCTCCAACGCCAGAATCCTGATCGCAACCAACCAGGACATCGAAGCCATGATGCAATCCGGCAAATTTCGCAAGGATTTGTATTACCGGTTGCAGACGCATCACATACACATTCCGCCGCTGCGCCAGCGCAAAGATGACATCCCGCTGCTGGTGGCGCATTTTCTGGCAAAGGCCGCCGGCAAGCTGGATAAGAAAAAACCAACAGCGCCGCCGGAATTATTCGTCCTGCTGGAGAACTATTCTTACCCGGGAAACATTCGTGAGCTGGAGGGCATGATCTATGACGCTGTCAGTCAGCACAAATCGGGTGTGCTTTCCACCGCTACCTTCAGAGAGAAAATCGGCCACGTTCAGCGTCTGTCTTCTGAAGGCCCGGATTCAGGCGCCGCTGACGGCGACAAAGGACTTGCCTTCCCGGAGAGACTGCCCACGCTTAAGGATATGGAGCAGAGCTTGATCGATGAGGCGCTGCGCCGCGCGCACGGCAACCAGACCATTGCTGCGGAAATGCTTGGCATGAGCAGGCGCGCCCTAAACAACCGCTTGCGCAGAGCGGAAAAGTGATTGCAGCGAAGCCGGCAGATCAATCCCGACTTGACACCCCACCACCTTTCTCGACTTTTTGAACAGCCCCAACCGGAGTGTGAAATACTTTAGTATTTCACTCGAGTGCGGTTCTTCTTGTACGATCTATTTTTGAGCATGAGATACGTGTTAAAGCCGTTGAAACGGCTAGTGTTGTGGAAATTAACACCTGGATTGATCCAGGCGTTAGTGAGAGAAATCGTGTTCTGGAGGAACAGTTTCAACGGTTTCGCATGCAGACTAATACTCGTATCAAAAGAGCCGGCACCCATTTCAGTTTCTTGGTGTGGCTGTGGTTGAGGGCTTATCTGAACAAGATTATCGATTGTTGGTTCTCGCAGAGATGGCATTTAGATCGAGCGAGGGCGTCCTGCGTTTGCTGGCAGGCGCAACATAGGTGCGCGCAAGCTCATCTTTGCCAGCGCCGGCAAGTTGCACCGGCTTGAAGGGGCGCCACATTTTTGCATCTGCGCACCGATTTGTTCGCATCCGTAAGTTTAATGATGTTATGAGGTAAGGTCCGTTCGGGCAGATTTGGGTCATGTCTGTTTGTGGCAGCCCTGCAACCGTATTTTGTATGTGGTTGACTTTTTTAAGTTATTGAAAACAGGACAATTAGATATAGTGCTGCAAAGGTGGCAGGCGGTTTGCGAATGATATGACCACAAACTCGATTTGGCATGGTCAAGATTGGGTGTAGAGGTATGGATAAGAGACACATACTCGTAGTTGATGATGATGAGAATTTTTTGCATTCGGTTCAGTTCATCCTGGAGGCCGCTGACTACCAGGTTACGACCGCCAGAAATGGCAAGGAAGCGCTGCAGTTGATTCAGTCGCCCGAACGATTCGATCTTTTGATTACGGATATTCAGATGTCGTGTCTGGCTGGCCCGGAGCTGCTGGATGCGTTGAACAGGCTGCACATTGCCATGCCGAGAATTGCAATTACGGCTTTTGGCAACAAGCGGCTCGAGGTGGAATTGCAAAACAAAGGATGCCACGAATACCTGGAAAAACCGTTCGATGCGGAGGAATTGATCCGGTGTGTCAATTGTCTTCTGCAGACAACCAGGCGTACTGTTAAGACAAAGGAGGTGACCAATCATGTATCGCCTCAAGAATCCAGAAGTTGACTTGAAGCTGAAATACAAAAGGACGCTGGAGCTAGCCATCATAGGTTCTCTGGTGTTGCACCTTGGCCTGTTTCATGCGTTGCCGAATTTTGAGCTCGACTACATGCCCGAACGCTCTGCTGAGATTGAAATAGAAGTCAAGGATATTCCGCAGACGGAGCATGTGCGTAATTTACCGCCGCCGCCTGCGCGGCCTTCTGTACCCATTCCCACCGAAGATCCGGAAGTGCCGGAAGACCTGACCATCGAGCAGACAGACATCAATCTCGATCTGGCCACCTTGCCGCCGCCTCCGGAATCGGGCGAGGGAGATGACGTGAACCAAGGCTATGTTTTTATTCCTTATGATGAGCCGCCGGCGCCGATTGGCGGTTATGCTGCTATTCAGAAAAATCTGAAATATCCGGAGATCGCACGCAAAGCCGGATTGGAAGGCTCGGTTGTCCTCGGCGTCCTGATCGATAAAAAAGGCAATGCCATCAAGACCGAAGTCCTGAAAGATTCCGGTACAAATGTGGGATTTGAGGAAGCTGCGTCGCGGGCAGTCATGACTATCAAATGGAAGCCGGCGAAACAACGGGACACGCCCGTAAAGGTATGGGTCTCCGTGCCAATTCGTTTCAGCTTGCAGGATGCGACGCCGGTGAGCTGACATGAACATCCGCGCGCGCAACTGTGGCTCGTCATGGCATGAGCAATTCTTGGGACCCATACGACCGGAGAGATTCATGAACGTTCAGGCAGCATACATGCGGGGACATGCAAATGCAATGTAACAAGGCAGAACAATATCTAGCTGCTCTTGCGGATGGCGAGCTGCGAAGTTGGCGTCGAAAGCGGGCCGTGCGCAAGCATATACAACAATGTGCAAGATGCCGCAAATTGTACGAGGTACAATTGCAAATTAAGGCATTGCTCCGTCAACTGCCGGAGGTCCCGGCGCCGCCCTCGCTGGCGGCGAGGATTTCCTGGCAGCTTGCGGCGCTGAGGCAGACAAATGGTTCTATGGCAAGCAGTGCAGGAAGCCGCGCGCGTGACCGTACTGGTCTTCCTGATGATGATAATCATCGATTTCCTTGATATTCGGACGCGCGGGCGTTTGACCGGTTTTATTCAAGGCAGCACGTTACGGCAGTATCTCGCCTCGTCTTTCCTGGGTGCAACACCCGGCTGCCTCGGCGCTTTCATGAATGTGTCGCTCTACATTCACGGATTCCTCACTTTCGGCGCTGTTGTCGCTGGCATGGTTGCGACTTCCGGAGATGCAGCGTTTGTCATGCTTGCTCGCTTTCCGGGCCAGGCGCTTATGCTCTTTCTCATCTTGTTCATGCTGGCTATCCCCATCGGTTGGTTGTCCGACTGGTTGATGCGAAAACTCGGCTTGCAACCGCGCAAGGATTGCCATCTGCACCAAATCCACGAAGACGAAGAAAGGCGCGGGCATTATCTAAAGGAACACGTTTGGAACCACATCGTCAAGCGCCACTTATGGCGGGTATTGGTTTGGACTTTTGTGGCTTTGCTATTGGTGCGGCTCGGTCTGCAACACTGGCAGCTCGACAGCTTTGTGAAGCAACACATGGGTATCGTACTGCTTTTGAGCGTACTCATCGGTATCATCCCGGAATCCGGGCCGCATCTTGTTTTTGTCATGCTGTTTGCTGAGGGGTTGATTCCATTTTCAATATTGCTGGCCAGCTCTATCTCGCAGGATGGCCACGGCGTGTTGCCACTCTTATCCTACTCTGTCCGCGACACCTTGTTGGTCAAACTCTTCAATGTGACGGCTGCTCTCCTGATTGGTGGTGCTGCGTATGCAGCCGGCTGGTAATGAAGGAGCCAGGCTATATATGCAAACTCAGAAGAGACATTTTAACTGGCTGAGACGCCGTTGTTCGGTCAAAAGGAGATTATCTTATGCAAGTCCTTGACAAGGAATTCATCGATACACAGGCAGATATCCAGGATGTGCGTTTGACTGTGCTCTATGATAACTATCCTCTCGTGCCAGATTTGCAAACATCCTCCGGTTTTGCCTGTCTGGTAGCTGTGGGGGAAAAGACCATATTGTTCGATGCCGGGCGCTCGGGTGAGGTTCTATTGGAGAATATGGAAGTGCTCGGGATGGAACCCGACTGCATCGACCTGATCGTGATCTCGCACCACGCGCACAACCATATCGGGGGTTTGGAAGACATCCTGCGATTCAACCGCGGCACACAAGTCTACATCCCGCGCACATTTCCGAACCACATTAGCGAACACATTAAGCGTCTGGGCGGCAAGCCAAATCATATTACGGACTCCGGAGAGCTATGTCCGAACTTGTTTGTGCTGAGCGAGATGTGCGGCTATTTCAGTGAGCAAGCGCTTGCTGTGCGCTCGGCCCGAGGTCTGGTGCTCTTAACCGGATGTGGCCATCCTGGCATCGATCGTCTGGTGGCAAGAGTTCGGGAGTACTTTCCCGATGAGCCCATCTATTTGGCGTTGGGTGGCTTTCACCTGAAGCTGCTGCCCGATCCGGAAATTGCGCGCGCTGTCCGGCGCTTTCTGTCCCAACATATCCAGAAAGTGGCGCCCTGCCACTGCTCCGGCCAGGAAGCACGCAAATTCTTCAGGGAGGCTTACGGCGAGAATTATATCGAGATAGGCGTGGGTGGCATCGTTGATATTCCGGTCGAACATCAGGCCGCATAGCTACGCTGACATCAGCAACAATAAACCGAAAGCCGGACGCAATCAGCGCATAGTTGACGGCTCGTCCGCAAACAACCAACAATCAAAAAAGTGATGGAGGAATCCATGTACCAACAAAACAAGTTCACCCGACGTGTGGGAATGTCAGTGCTGCTGCTGTTACTCCCCCTGTTGATGGTCGCAGCCTATGCCGACGAAGGCATGTGGACTTTTGACAACCCGCCCGTCAAACTACTGCAGGAACGTTACGGCTTCACTCCGACACAGGAGTGGCTGGACCACGTTCGGCTTGCCAGCGTCAGGTTTATGGATGGCGGCTCTGGTGCATTCGTCAGCAGCAACGGTCTGGTAATGACCAACCATCATGTGGCGGTCGGTCAGTTACAGAAACTCTCAACAGAGGAACGGGATTTGGTTGCAACGGGATTTCTCGCCGCCACTCCGGATGACGAGCTGAAATGTCCGGACCTTGAGCTCAATGTGCTGCTTTCCATGGAGAATGTCACAGAGAGCGTGCTTGCAGCCGTTACCAGCGATATGAATGAAAGCGAGGCGCTGGCAGCCCGCGATGCAGAGATCGCACGCATCGAAAAGCAGAGTCTGCAGGAGACAGGATTGCGCTCCGACGTGGTCAAGTTGTACCACGGCGGCGAGTACTGGCTCTATCGCTATCAAAAATACACAGACATCCGGTTGGTGTTTGCCCCGGAACGTCAGGCCGCATATTTCGGCGGCGATTCCGATAATTTCACCTATCCACGTTACGACCTCGACGTCACGTTCTTTCGCGTCTATGAGGACGGTGAACCTTTGGCCTCAAAACACTATCTCACGTGGAACAGTCAGGGCGCTGCGGAAGATGAATTGGTCTTCGTTTCCGGTAATCCCGGCTCCACGCATCGGCTGCATACCTTCAGCCAGCTCGAATTTTTGCGTGATGAATATTATCCGCTGATTCTGAACTACATCGACCAGCGCATCGACGCCCTGCAGGAATTTTCCAGGCGCGGCAGTGAGCAGGAACGCCGCGCGTTGGTACAAATCTTCTATCTCGAGAATGCCAAAAAGGCTCTGACCGGAGAGCACAAGGGCTTGCACAACGAGCGCCTGATGACCAAACGGCGCCAGGATGAAGCTGACTTCCGCAAGAAGATCGGTAGCAACCAGGATTGGTTTGCTGCTTACGGCGATGCCTGGAGCGGCATAGATGCCGTCGTTGCAAAGCAACGAGAAACCGTGAATCAGAGCTTCTATCGCAAACTGCGCGGGCTACCGGCCACAGCGCTAAAACTGGTTCGCTTTGTCACAGAAATCGAAAAACCGGATGAAGCACGCCTTGACGGTTACCAT
>CAZVSL010000217.1:0-7297 GCA_964629935.1 uncultured Calditrichaceae bacterium
ATGAGCTCGGCATCAACTATATCGTCATCGAGCAGGGCAAGCCTGCTAATCTCATTCGCTCATTTACAAAAGGCAAACCGCTGTTCATCGAGCCGCTCGACGTGCCCTTGAAATCCTCCATGTGGGCAGAAGAGAGCAGCAAGGAAGAGCTGCTGGCAAAATGGGACCAGGAAATTGCAGAGCGCGGCCTGAAGATCAACAGCCATGAAGCCGTTACCGACATCAAGAAAGCCACGGACTTTTTCGTGGTGACGACTTCTAAAACGACATACAAAGCCAGATATGTCGTGCTCGCTATCGGCAAGGCCGGCAATCCGCGCAAAGCCGGTGTGCCGGGCGAAAATGAATACGGTGAAAAAATTGCGCATTTCCTCGCCGATCCGGATGAATTTCGCAACAAAGATATTCTGATCTATGGCGGCGGCGATGTCGCTGCCGAAGCCGCTATCGCGCTGGCGCCGCACAACCGCATCACCATGGTTACCATCGATCCCGAGTTTCTCTATCCGAAGAAACGCAACATCGACAAGCTGCACGAGTTGCAGCAGCAAGGCAAACTCACCGTTCATTTCGATTCAAAATTGAAAGAAATCGGCAGCGATTTCGTCATATTCGAAAAAGACAGGCGGGAAATCAAGCTCAAGAACGACCAGGTGTTCGAGATGATCGGCGCCGAGCTGCCGCTCAAATTCTTCAACAAGATCGGCGTCAAGCTCGAAGGCGACTGGGACATCAAACGCTATCTTTATCTGGCCGCCATGTTTGTCATCTGCTATACGGTCTATGCCATCAAAGCACCCTGGTGGCCGTTCAACCAGACGTTTTTCGCGGATGCGACCGGCAACGCCCAGAATCTGAAAGATTATCTGACCCTCAACTGGAATATTTTCGGCTTCACCAAGTACGTCTCCCCGGGCTTCTGGTATGCAGCGCTCTACACTGCGTTCATGAGCTATTTTGGCTTCAAGGCCTACGTGCGCTGGGGCGTGAATTACAAAGACAGCTATCAGAAAAAACGATACATCACGCTCATCGCAACCCAGTGGAGTCTGGGATTTCTCGTGCCGGAGTTCATCATGTGGTACGTGCATTACAATGCCGGCGCCAATATCATACTCGGCAGCCCGGAATATTCGTGGAAAGCTTATGGCTTCGAATATATCTGGCCCTTGCAGTTCCACCAGTTTTTCTATGACATCAGCCTGTTTTATATTATCTGGGGCCTGATGACCGCGTTCGTGGTCATCCCCATCCTTTCTATCCACCATGGCAAGCGCTACTGTACCTGGTTTTGCGGCTGCGGCGGCCTGGCCGAGACCTGGGGCGACCGCTGGCGCCACAAAGCGCCAAAAGGCCGGCGCGCCAAAGCCTGGGAATGGATGAACGTCGCGGTGCTCGTATGGGCTTTTGTGGCAACCCTCCTCGTGGGCGGCAACATGCTGTTCGGCTATTTGTGGTACGGCGACATCTATCACTGGTTTGGCCCGCTTTCGGATATCGGCGAAAAAGCCCGCTCCTGGTATGCCTACATCGCCGACTTCTGGCTGGTGGGCGTCATCCCGGTTACCTTGTACCCCTTCTTCGGCGGCAAAGTCTGGTGCCGCTACTGGTGCCCTCTGGCCAAATGGATGGAGTTCTGGAGCCACCGATTTGGCAAACTCGGCATCAAATCAAATGAAAAATGCATCACCTGCGGCGAATGCTCCCGTTATTGCGAGGTCGGCATCGATGTTATGAGCTTTGCCAAGAATCAGGAGCGTTTTTCCAATCAGAACACATCATGCATCCAATGCGGTATCTGCGTCACGGTTTGCCCCATGGACGTGCTCTCATTCGACAAACGCGGAAAGGTGAATTTGAACGGCAAGGCTATGGAAACCGACGTGGTGCAGGTGCGTGCGGCAGCTTAGAGCAGTTGCATTCTAATATGAACCGCTCCGGCCTCCTCGGGCCGCAAAACAGCCGCAAAATGCAGGTTCCCGCGGCGGCATCCACGCAGTCACTCTCCTGGTGGCAGGGCGGCCCTGCGGGGTCCTGCGCGGGCTCCGCGCGCCTCCTCGGCCCGTCGGCCCTCGTGTCGTTGCTAATACAATTGTGCCGCGTCAACCCGGGATAGTACGCCAGCCTCACGCTCCGCAGCATGGCGGGCCAACGGGCCTGCGGGGTCGCGCTCCGCTACCCGTTTTTGCTGCAGACCGGAAAGCGAGGCCTCCATCTTCCATCTCCTCCCCCAATCACCAACCACCCTTCACCTACAATCATTTGCCTTGCAACAATTCCTCAACTATCTTATCTTGCTTCCCTGACAGACCCGGCAACAACAACGAAAGGCAAGGCATGCAAAAACCCCGCATCAAAATATGCTGTATTCTCAACATTGACGAAGCCTGGCTGGCAATCCGCCATGGCGCCAGCGCACTTGGACTGGTATCGGAGATGCCAAGTGGACCCGGCGTCATCTCAGATGATGAGATTGCGGCAATCGCCCGCTCTGTACCGCCCGGCGTTGCCACCTTTCTGCTGACCAGCAAGCAGGACGTCGATGCTATCGTCGAGCAACATCGCCGCTGCCGCACCAATACCATCCAATTAGTCGATAAGCTGCAGAATGGCTCTTATGACGATCTGCGTGCGGCCCTGCCCGGCATCGCTATCGTGCAGGTCATTCACGTAGTCGATGATAAAGCTCTGGCTGAAGCGCGACAGGTTGCGCCCCACGTGGACGCCATCCTGCTTGATTCCGGCAACCCCAACCTGGCGGTCAAGGAGCTCGGCGGCACGGGCCGCATCCACAACTGGCAGATCAGCCGCGCCATCCGTGAGCAGGCGGGTAGGCCGATTTTTCTCGCCGGCGGGCTCAATCCCGACAATGTTGCAAAGGCGGTGCAGCAAGTCCAGCCCTTCGGCCTCGATGTCTGTAGCGGGGTGCGTGTGGATGGCAAGTTGAATGAGGATAGATTACGCGATTTCTTCGCAGCGGCGAGTGGGTTTTCAGGAGAACTGTAAATCCAAATGGATCAAAATGGTTCTTGCATATTTCGACAAATTGTTGTACAGTAAAACTGTACAACAAAAGGAGCAAGCGAGAAGATGGCAATACACACCTCTTATTCAAAGGCGCGTGCTAATCTCGCAAAGCTATGCGATGAAGTGGCACTAAATAATGAAATCGTTCTCATCAATCGCAGAAATGCCGATGACGTTGCTTTGATTTCCGCCTCGGAACTGTCGAGTCTCCTTGAAACAACTCATTTGTTGCGCTCGCCTAAAAATGCAAGACGGCTGCTGACTGCTTTAAATCGGGCCATGTCCCGGACCGAGAAGCCAGGCTCTGCTGAGGATTTGAGAAGAGAGTTCGGCCTTGACAAAAAAGAAAAAGAGCAATGAGCGAAGGAAGGTATATCGAGACGCTGTCTTTCACCCTGAATTTCGCGAAGATTTGAAGTATTGGGTTCGGACTGATAGAAAAATAGCATCAAGAATACTCGACATAGTAGATGCGATCATGCGGATGCCATTTGAAGGTATAGGCAAACCGGAACATCTAAAGCACCTGGCATCCGGAACCTGGTCCAGAAGATTGACTCAGGAACATCGCATTGTCTATTTCGTGAGTGACGATAGAATTGATTTTCTGCAGGCGCGATACCATTATTAGCATTAGCGTTCTCATCTTCGTCCTGCCTCAGCTCTCCACTTTCAAATCGGCCTCTCCAGCCGCAGCATACAAACTGTTTGCAATTCCAGCGCCAGCTTGCTATATTTTTGTTTTCGGAGGTGAACGAATGGTGCAACGCTGCTAAGCAAACAGGAGTTGGGGACATGAATCGTCATACAAGCTATACAAATTGGCTGGTGCTATTGCTGGTTGCCGTCGCTGCGGCGACGACTTTTGCCCAATCCGGAGATGGCCAGGCCCCGAATCCATTGTACACCTCGCCTTCTGAGCATGATTTCTCCGCCAATCCTGCTCTGCTGCAACGTATTCTCGACACGCCACACGGCTACTTTCGTTTTATCAACATCATCTTCAGTCAGGAGGTGTGCCGCCGCTTTGAAGCATATCTGACCGGCACGCCAACGTTCAACTTGCACGGCGATGCTCATATCGAGCAATACGCCATCACGGACCTCGGCCGCGGTCTGACCGATTTTGACGACTCCTCGACCGGCCCCGCCATCATCGACTTGATGCGATTCGGCGTCTCGTTGCAGCTCGCGTGTCTGCAAAACCAGTGGCAGGATGAAGCAGATAACCTCTATGACCGTTTTCTGGATGGCTATCGTGCGTCACTCAAGAACCCAAAGCTGGAAGCGCCCGTGCCGGCGCTGGTCACCAGGATTAAGCGTGAATTCAAATTCGAGCGCGCAAAGTACTTCGAGTGGGTAGAGCAGATCATGAAACCCATTCCGCAAGCTGAGGAGACCAAACTGGTCACCGCTATGAAAACTTATATCGAGGCGATGCGCTTCGAAAATCCGGAGCTGGCGCCCGGTTATTTGGGGATCAAGCAGGTCGGTTATCTCCAGCTTGGTATCGGCAGCGCCCAGGACCTGAAGTATCTGGTGCGGGTTGAGGGAGAAACGACTGAACCGCTCGACGATGTGGTGCTGGAGGTGAAGCAGGTTCGCGATCTGTCCGGAATTTCCTGCATCACCATCGCCCAAAGCAACGACCCATTCCGCGTCCTGGTCGGTCAGGCCCGCATAGCCTATGAGCCTTATCGATTGTTGGGTTACATCCGCATGGATAGCATCAGCTTCTGGGTTCATTCCTGGGTTGATAATTACAAGGAGATCGAGATCGCCGAGTCCTTCCAATCGGTCGAAGAGATAGCGGAGATCGCCTACGACGTTGGCGTTCAGTTGGGCCGGGGCCATACCAATCAGATCGCTTCGCCGCTCGATGTGCAGCTCCGCCGCGAGCAACTGCGACTGCTTGCAAAACATGAATCTCAACTGAAAGCCGGCTGCAAGAAACTGAGAGATTTGACAATCATGGCCTGGGAGCGCTTTCGCGAAGAAGCGGAATCAGGCTCGTGACCGCAAATACAGGAGGATATCAAAGAGGGAATACTAACCCGATTTATTCACAAAAATGCGCTTCGCGTAGGGAGAGTGTTCAGACAATTGATTTCCTTCCAGTCTTGAAGGGAGTACTTTACGGCCCCTTACGAGAATTGGATGTCTTCAACAGAGTCAAGATAGATCCTGAAGTACATACGTTGGTTTGGCCCAATGGAGCAGATTTCGACCCGGAGACCTTGCACAATTGGCCGCAATACGTCAAAGAATTAGAAACGCGTGCTGAACAGTGGGCGTAAATTCGAAGTCGCCAAAATGTACACAAAGTCGAAGTTATTGAAATAAGAGACATTATGCCTAAAGAACTACCCATTCCCGCACATTTTAACCATGCTCAGGTTGACAAAGTCTGGAAAGTAGAATATCAAAAACTTGCTGCCGAAGCTGAACAATGGAGTGAGCGCCACAAAATAAAGCCCGCTGCCCGCGACAAAAAGCGCATCTGCCTGATGCTGGTGGATGTGCAAAACACCTTTTGCATTCCCGGTTTTGAATTGTTCGTGGCCGGGCGCTCAGGCTCGGCAGCCGTTGAAGACAACGTTCGCCTCTGCGAATTCATGTATCGGAACCTGCATCACATCTCGGAGATTTGCCCGACCTTAGATACACATCAGGCGATGCAGATCTTTCATAGCGTGTTCCTGATAGACAGGAAAGGCAACCATCCCGAGCCGTTTACTTTGGTAACCGCCGAAGATGTGCACAAGGGCAGGTGGCGATTCAATGCTAACATCGCCGACGCTCTGGGGGTGGACAGTAAAGCCGGACAGCGTTTCCTGGAGCACTATGTGGTACAACTTGAAAAAGGCGGCAAGTACGAGCTGACTATTTGGCCGTACCACGCCATGCTGGGGGGGATCGGCCATGCGCTGGTTTCGGCTGTTGAAGAAGCTGTTTTTTTTCATGGCATTGCGCGATTTACCCAGGCTGACTTTCAAATCAAAGGCAATAATCCGCTGACGGAGAATTACTCCGTGCTCAGTCCCGAGGTACTTGATGATCCGCAAGGCAATTCTATCGCTGACCGCAATACCTCTTTCGTGCAGAAGCTCCTGCAGTTCGATGCTGTTATCATCGCCGGTCAGGCCAAGAGCCATTGCGTCGCCTGGACCATCGATGATTTGCTCAAGTCTATTCGCATGTCCGATGTCAGACTGGCGCAAAAGGTCTATCTGCTGGAAGATTGCATGTCGCCGGTGGTCATCCCGGAGGTCATCGATTACACAGACGAAACGGACAGAGCTTTCAAGCGATTTGCTGATATGGGCATGAATATCGTTCAGTCAACCACGCCTTTGGGGGAATGGCCCGGAATGGAGATTAAGTGAGGGTGTAGAGCGGCTACACCCTATAATTATCCGCCCGCCACGACTTGATCGCTCTTTTGATATCATCTTCAGACAGGTTCTCTTGAGCTGCACGTTGTGCCAGTTCCAGGAACTCATCATCAGAAGCAAAGCGTAAGCCTATGACCTGGCGCATGCTGAGCTTGCCATCGAGGAGCTGACCGGTGAGTGCAAAGTGGCGCAAGTTTTCTTCTGCGCGAATGGCGCGGTCCTGAGCCTTGAGCGCAAAGGTGCGCATCAGCAAGAAAACGATGGTGAGATTGATCGCCATAACCGTGATCAGCGAGGCGCTGTACAACCCATCGCCGTTGTTGATGGACTTGTACAGATTTACCAGCGAGCCAATGAGCACCGCAAGGGTTGTCAGCGCCAGCACATAATGATATGAAGCTGCAAATCGCCTGTGATTTGCGTAGTTCTGTTCCATGTTTCCCTCCGCAGTTTATTT
The DNA here is from genome assembly GCA_964629935.1 of uncultured Calditrichaceae bacterium. Taxonomy (GTDB): domain Bacteria; phylum Zhuqueibacterota; class Zhuqueibacteria; order Oceanimicrobiales; family Oceanimicrobiaceae; genus CAZVSL01. Next base: position 6,880 of record CAZVSL010000217.1, read on the forward strand.
GTTTTGAGTCGTTTTGAGAATCGAAAAGTCGTCTATCCACTAATCCTTAGTCCATCACGCCAATACACCTCCACCCAACTTATCCGAAACACGAAGCGGATAACTCTTTCTCACCGCCTCAACCCGGGATAGCGCCCCGGAACCAGTACAGGCAACGGCGCACCGTTATGCTCCAGCATCAACTTGATGAATTCGGCCGCCGGATCTCCATCTGTCTTCACGTTGAGCGGTAGGTGCTCGCTGAAGCCAAATAGTCCCCTGTCACTCGGAACCTCGATCACCTCAACCTCGTCCTCAGGCTTAAGGCCGGCAAGTTTTTTAGCTCTGGCAATGGCAGCCATCAGGCCGCCGATTTCATCCACCAATGCAATTTTCAGGGCAGCGCCTCCGGAATAGATGCGGCCTTCAGCGATTTCGC
>CAZVSL010000217.1:7307-9747 GCA_964629935.1 uncultured Calditrichaceae bacterium
CACGCGCTCCTCAGACATATCCCGGCCGCTGGCAACCTTGCTCACAAACGAGCCGTAGTGGCTACGGATGATTCGCTCCGCCTTCTCGTGCTCTGCCGGCGTCAGATTGCGGGCAGGGATCTGCAATGGCGTAAAAGGAAGCCGAATGCCCAGCCCGAGGTCCGCATGCTCCCCGCGTTGCACGATATCCGAGGTCATGCCCAGCTTTTCGCCAAAGCTTTTGTCGTACAGCCAGCCGAAGATGACGCCGATGGAACCGGTCACGGTATTGGGCCCGGCGAAAATGTGGCCGCCGTACATGGAGAGCCAGTATCCGCCCGAGGCGGCGACCTGACCTTGCGAGATCAAAACCGGTTTGCTCTCGCGGCAGACGCGAATAGCCTCGGCCACAAGATCGCTCGCCAGGCCATCCCCGCCCGGGGAGTCGACGCGCACCACAATCGCCCTGACCGATGGATCGCGGCCCAGGGCGCGCAGTTTTTGGTCGAGCCAGCGCGCCCGGATGCCTTCATCGAGGGCGCAGACGCCCAGTGCATAGACCACTGCAATTCTCGGCGGCGCGCCCCAGCTCTCGTTTGGCAGGGCATTGCCGAGAATGTCCGGCCGCGCCATCGCACTCAGAGGTCGTGGCATGATGCTTCTGATGACATCATCTTTTTCTGACCAGCGCGCCAGGGTATCAACCAGCCCGGCGGCAAGCGCCTGTTCTGCCAGGAAGTAGCTTTCGTTATTCACCAGAGAATCGAATGCAGCCGGTTCGAAGCCGCGCGCTTCACAAGTCTCGGAGCGCGTTAGCTCATACCAGTCGTCGATAAAGGCCTGATTTTGCTCGCGATCCGCTTCGGACATGGATTGCCGGCTCAGGGGCTCGTTGGCTGATTTGTATTCGTAAAAACGCCACGAATCGAAGCCGAGACCAAGCTTGTCGAGCGTGCCTTTGAAATACGTCTGGCTCAACGCATAACCCGGCAGCTCGATGGCGCCCAGCGGATCCAGGACAACGACATCAGCTACGCTCGCGAGATGGTAGCCCGTCATACCGGTCCGGTCCACAAACACGATTACGCGCTTGCCGTCTTGCCGGAAGTTCTGCAATTGTGTGCGCAGCTCCCAGGCATGCTCCGGACGAATACGCATGCCGGACAGATTCAACACAACTGCAGAAACCCGAGGGTCTGTTGCAGCCGTAGCAATATCCTGTAGCGTGGGCAGGAAGCGGCCGCCGCTATCCAGAAATTTGAATTTGAGGTACTCCACATTACCCATAAGCGTGAAAGGCACGTAGTGCCTGTTGCGCCGGAGCGTTCGGGTGAGAAAGCTCCGGCGTTCGCCTCCGCTCCTGAGAAAGTAGGAGCTTCTTTGATGATCGAAGTCTGAATCGAGGCGCGCATGACTACCGAGGCCATTGCGACCGAAATTGAAGCTGAAGCCGAGCGTGACGGACTCGTCGATATCGAGGTATCTGCCGATCAGGTCCACGCCGTCTGCGAGCTGCAACGCAACACCGGCGCCCCACGGCGCTTCATCGAGGGCCATATCCTTTTGGATGGCATAGTCGGCAAACAATGTCAGTCGCGGCGTGGCAAGCGGCCGGACGCCAAGCTCAACCACACCCTCGTGCCGGCTGCTTTCAAGTGACAAGTTGCCGGTAATTCCGATGGACAAATATGGCGCCGGGCGCGTAATGGTCCCGATGGAGATGAGCTTTTCGCGGTCAAAAGCCTGCTGGTCGCCTGACGCCCACCCGAACCCAACTCCGAGCGCCATAGCGGAGGAGCCGAACCCCGTCGAGAGCTTGAAGTCTGTGACGCCGGCATCGCCAAATTTCTGTCGTTGTACGGAGAAGCCAAGATGGGGCATTGCGCTGAATATGCCCCAATCCTGCAGAGAAATCAGATCCGAGCCATCGGTTGACCAGAAAAAGCGCAGCTCAGGTCTGGCAAGCAAAGTCAGGTTGGCCGGATTGCTGAATCCGAGCAAGCCCTCCTGAAACGTCGATGGCGGCGCAAACAGGAATTGCGAGCGACTGTAGTAGCCGGAGCGTGTTTGCGCCTGGAGTTGTGTTCCCAGACAACCGAGAACCATCAGAGCAAGTAGAAGTGTGCAGCAGCCGTTGCGTTTCACCATTGAGAATTGTCTGTTCAAGGTCGTGAAACTCCATTCTTATGCGGAGTGCAATACTTTAGTATTGCACGTGCGTTGATTTAAAAGAAGCTGAAACACTGAAGTGTTTCACTCCGGAGGCGACGGTCCGTCTGTCGTTGCCGCAAAAATCCAAGTGCTTATCCTCCTCGGAGTGCGATGCTTTAGTCTTGCACGTGCCTTGTTTAAAAGAAGCTGAAACACTGAAGTGTTTCACTCCGGAGGCGACCGCCTGTCTGTCGCTGCCGCAAAAAACCAAGTGCTTATCCTCTTCGGAGTGCAATACTTTAGTCTTGCA
>CAZVSL010000218.1:0-8803 GCA_964629935.1 uncultured Calditrichaceae bacterium
CGATTACCCCTTGAGCAGAGTTAGCGGCTTGTTGAAGGCCCACTCCTGAACCAGGGTCGCTGCCGGCTCCCAGGCCATTTGTAATGGATTTTCCGATAAGGATTTTCTTGTCTGCCCGGGCATAAAGCAGATCCTGGGCATCAGTATTTAGCGCGATGACATCCACACCGGTGATGCCGACTTCGAGCAATCTTGTCACGGTGTTGTTGCCCGCACCACCTGCCCCGACAATTCTAATCACCGTTCTGTGCGAGCCAAGGACTTCCTCAAGCTCCTGATCTGTAGCTGACTGAAAATTCGACATCCTTTTCCTGCCTTTAGGTAAATACTGGTCCTGCGCCGGACTATTTGAGCGCAATTGCCGCTGGCGGAAACTGCTCCGCATAGTCACGGCATAAGTTGCCCTTTATCCTTGCGCTCAACTCTTCGACAGATTTCAATACCTGCAGAAAGTCGTCGCTATTGGTGCGATCTTCATTTCGAAGTTCGCCAAATTGGTCAACTGCTTGCCTGATCAATTCGATGTCCGCATCCGACATCGCATAACCGGTTGCGAGCACTTCTTTGATCAGCCCGAGAAGAAGATCGGGCAGCTTGCCAATAGCTGTTAAGTTGAGCTTCAGGCTCAAGCCGTAAAGTGCGTTGGCGGCTAATTCTAAGTCTTCCAACGCCCGCTTGTTTTGACGTTGTGATTCAAGCAAAGTCAGAGCATCCCTGATGACGCTGAGGTAAAGCTCCGCGTTGCGGCGGTAGTTCTGCATTGCATTTTCAGCGGGCGCCGGACTGTTGCGCCACGGCACCGATTCTTCTAAAAACGAGTTGTCGGCCGCAAATTTCTGACTCTCCTCATTGTCGTGCTCTGCTGCAGGGTCTTGTATCTTCTTTCGTTCATTTCTGATCTCAGCGATGAGGCTCATGACTTCGTCGTCATCTTCACCCGGAAGCTTGAATGCTTTCTCTGTCTGCTCTGGCTGTTCGGCTGAGGCCTTTGTCGTGTCATTAGCCTGTACCTCACTTTCGCTTGCAGGGGGAGCAGCGGTGGGTGCGCCTGCATCTACCTCCGCCGGTTTTGCTGAATCTGATGCCGGACTCGGCGTATTCAGGCGAGCGGTGAACTGCTTGACCAGCCGGGACTCGATGTGTTCCGGATTGCCGTCAAGGAAGCGACGCAACATTTGTGTTGCCTTCTTGATAATGATGAAGGCACGTTCACAGCCATTTTCTTCGTCTCGCGTTCGGCTGATCAGCTTTGCAGCTTTGGATGTGATCTCTTCAAAGGCCTCAAATCCGTAAATAACAGATGTCATGACCACGGAATCGATGATTTCATCGGTTCGCTTCCAAATCTCCGGATTTGCAGAGTCCGGATCTTTTGCAAGCTCTTCGCTCACACCCTCCAGGGCGTCGAGTTGTTTGTTCACTTCTTCGCAAAAATACTTGACCACAACCTGAGGCTCATGCCGTAATTCCTGCAACATGCGTTCGCTGTCATCATGTCTGAACGGTTCTGTGGCGTGCTCACTATGGCCAGAGTCTGCGCGTTCTAACTCGTTAGCGCTCTCAGATTTCTCTTCAAAAGGATGCTCTGACAGGTTGCCGTTCTTGTAGTCGGGCATCTCGGACGCCACAAGCTCATCCTCACCTTCACCTTCATCCTCAACTTCATCTTCATCATCATGGTCTGGTGTTGCCTCTCGGCCAACCGAGCCGGAGCACTCGGGCTCTCCGCTGAGGTTCAGCAGCCGTTTCAGCTCGGAGAGTGTGTTCGGATGCTGAAAAGCCAGCAACACACTGTTGAACATCGAATGAGCCAGGCTCTCGATCTCGATTTTCATTCTCTCCGCATCCAATCTGGTGTCATACAGAAATCTGATGCCCTGTGTGAGTTTGTCGCCAAACTCCTCAAAGCCCGGAATGGCCAGCAACTTTTCTATCGTTGCTGCGGTTTCGCCCTTGCTTACCAGGGCGTCGAAAAGATGGCCGAGAATCAGATATTCCTTCTTGTTGCCAGCCTGAACTTCATTAAGCACGACATCCAGCTCGTTCTTGATGCAATGATAGAAGTAGCTGTTTGAGTCGAAGAAGCGTTCGACCAGTTCGCGATAGAACGCTTCGTATGAAAGTGGGCGTCCAGCCATAGTTAAGTCTACAAATTTAGATTAATTCTTATATGCATCATAAAGTTTCAGCACTGCGGGTATGTATCCCCGGGTTTCTTCGAACAACACTTCGTCATTACGCCCGCTGGCGAGCCACATCGCTGCGCGTCTTTCTCCGCCATTGTATGCGGCAAGACCGCCATCGATATGGTACAGCTCGATGAGCATCGACAGATAGCGACATCCCATACGGATGTTGTAGATCGGATTGTACAGGACTTCATGCGAGGTCCACTCGATGCCCTCATGCTTGCTCAGAAACGCACCGGTGTACGGCATGATTTGCATCAGACCGATGGCTCCGGCATGTGAAATGACATCGGGCCGCCAGGTGCGGGCGCTCTCGTGTGTAATTGTCGCGCAGATCAAGTCTATGTCGAGATTTTCGTATTTGACGCTCATCTTATAAATCTCATTGGCGATGGCATATTTGTCGGCGCGGCTCATTTCGTCATTGTATTGATCGATAATACCGATGACCTTTGTCAGTCCTGCGGTGCGGGCGCTGTCTACCTCCAGGCCGCTTTCAAACTCCTGAACATATCTGGCAATCTCAACAAGTCTATCATGGTTTTCGTCCAAGGTTCTTATGTTCGTGGTGAAATTAAGCATGGACATAAGCGCGACGGCCGAGAGCGTAACCAGGCCGAGTTTCTTGAGCAGTCTTTTAGCGTTCGATGGCAGCACAGGTTGCAGCCTCCTTTCAAAGAGTCGTTATACAGATTGGTCTCCGGAAATGTACTGGCCACAGAAACTCCTGATCTTGCTTACCTCAAAGGAGAGAAAGCAACCACAGTCCACGCTAATCTTGCGAAGGTGCGCGAATGTCTTCTTTCTGTTCTCAATCGGGTCGTGCTTGGATAACACCTCCCATTTCAAAAACTCGACTTGAGGTAGGAAAGTCCGGGCCATCTTCTCTATTCCTGGTTAAACAGCGCTCATTTCCTTCTTTTCAGCAGTTGTCGCCGGCTGTTTGCCGTTGCCGCCGAGAATTTCATGAGCGAGTCTCAGATAGCTTTCAGTGCCCTTACAGTTCTTGTCGATGGAGAGAGCGGGCTCTCCATAGTAGGGCACCTCTGCGAGTCTGATGTTGCGAGGGATCATGGTTTCGAATACCAGTCCCTTGAGAGTATATCGGACTTTCTCCACAACAATTTTAGCAAGTTTATTACGTTGGTCCACCATTGTGAGAAGAAATCCACGATAAAGCAGGCGTGGATTGTGCTCTCTCTTGATAATTCTGGTCAATTTCAAGAACCGGCCCAGCGCTTTCAGGGCGTAATACTCGCATTGCACCGGTATGATCAAAGAGTCCGCCGCGGTTAAGGCATTGAAAGTCAGGTTGCCTAGCGAAGGCGGGCAATCGATTAGAATAAAATCATAAAACGACTTGATGGCATCCAGTTTTTCTCTTAGACGGACCTTTGATGCCACACCGACCATCTTTCTGGTCTCATTGTCATCTGACCAGAGATTGATAGGGATGAAGTCGAAATTGTCTTGTCTTGTGGGATGGATTGTCTCGGTTATGGGAACATCGTTGAGAAAAACATCCAGAATTCCCGCTTTAATGTCGTAGCGTGTGAAGCCGAAACTCGAAGCCACGCTGCCTTGCGGATCGAGGTCGACAAGCAGGACATTCTTGCCAAGATATGCCAGACTTGCGCCCAGATTAACCGCAGTCGTGGTTTTGCCAACACCGCCTTTTTGACTGGCGATTGCTATAACTTCTCCCATCGTAGTCAGTCCTATGAATTAGGATTTTACTAAACACATTGATGCAAAAGTACTTTCCAGTCGCGGGAAATAGTTCGTCGGTTGGAAGAGAGTGTGCGGTCAACTTTGAAGGTTCCTTTGGTCCAGTTCAGGATATTGAAAAAGGCACGCTCACCGATCAATTTTCCGCACTCGGCATGAACGATGTCCCCATTTCTGAAATAGATGGCGCCGCTTTCTTCCTGTCTGGATATCAAGAGTGAAAAACTTCTCTTGTTTAGACAATGCATTTCCACCAACTCCCGCAGACCAATATGGTCGATGGAACCTCTGAAATCGTCCGGCTCCAAATCCAGCGCGTCAAGCACTAGTTGCTTGAGATAACCAATCTCAAAAGGCTTCTCGAGATAGAACAAGCTGCCGAGCAGATCGGCGCGCTCCATGATATCCTGTGAACCGTATGCCGTCATGATGATGATCTTAGCAAGAGGATGCAGCCTCCGGATCTCGGGAATAAGCTCGACGCCGCTGCAACCGGGCATCCTGACATCAGAAACGACCAGATCGAACGGCTCCTGCCGGATAAGATCAAGCGCCAGGTCTCCCCTGCTGACGCAGACGACATCCACATTCAACTTCGATTTCATGAGGATTCTTGAAATCGCCCAGGAAATATCTTCTTCGTCGTCTGCTATTAGTATTTTCTTAGGTTTTGCCATGAAATTCTCCGTCTGTCCGCAGTCCACTTCAAGCAAAACCCGTACCACTTCAGAACTGCGGAACCGTCAGCAGAGAATCTGCGCGGTTGCCATCTCCATAAGCTGTGTTTCGACAGCTAAATCAAAATCTTAACCAGGCAGAAAGGGGCTAAGCTGTTGGTTTAAGTAGCTGTAGTGAGGATAATACGGTGGGCGCTGCAGCGCAGACTATGGAGTTCTTTTATACATGTGGCCGATTTTCGACCACATGTATGTCAGGCAATGCCGTAATTCTTCATCTTCTCCCGCAGGGTTGAGCGTGAGATATTCAGCATACGTGCTGTCTTTGATTTATTGCCATTATACTTATGCAGGACGTTTATGATATGCCGCCTTTCCATCTCTTCGAGCGAATCCGCTTCGCTGCTGATCGAGGCAGAAAACTCGTTAGACTTGTTGAGGCGGGACACGCCCTCCTGTAATTCCAGCGGCAAATGCTCTGCTTGAAGCTCATTTCCCTGACACAGAATCACCGCCCGTTCGATCACGTTCTTGAGTTCGCGTACGTTTCCTGGCCAGTTATATTTTGACATTTTTTCGGATGCATCGGGCGCAATACCGCGGACATCCTTGCCAAACTCTTTGTTGTTTCTCTCGATAAACAACATTGCCAGCGGCATGATGTCTTCCTGGCGGTCACGCAATGGCGGAATATTCAGCACCATAACTTTGAGGCGATAATAAAGGTCCTCCCTGAAGGTCTGGGCTTCGACGCAATCTTCGAGGTTGCGGTTGGTGGCAGCAATAATGCGCACATCGATTTGAATGTCCGAGGTGCCGCCGATGCGGCGGAACGCCTGCGTCTCCAGCACGCGTAGAAATTTGGGCTGGATGGACATTTGCATGCTGGAAATCTCATCCAGAAAAATTGTGCCGTTGTTCGCCATCTCGAAGATGCCTTTCTTCAGAGATTTGGCGTCCGTGAAAGCGCCTTTCTCATGTCCGAAGAGCTCACTTTCGAGCAAGTTCTCAGGGATGGCGCTGCAGTTGATCTTGATCAGCGGCTTATCGGAGCGGGCGCTCCAGTTGTGCACCGCATTCGCTACCAATTCCTTGCCGGTGCCGCTTTCACCCTGGATCAAGACCGAAGTTTTGGGTGTGCTTGCGACAATCTTGATCAGCTTCTTGAGGTCTTGCATGGGTTTTGACTCGCCATACAACTCATTGTCGGGAAACTGATCCTTATGCTGGCTTTTCAGCCGTGAAACTTCCTTTTTCAGGTCGTGTGTTTCCAGCGCCTTGGCCACCACCAGTTTGAGCTGGTCCAGCTCAAATGGCTTCATCAGATAATCGTAGGCGCCCTTTTTCATAGCGTCTACGGCCGGCCGGGCATCTGTTGTGGCTGTGATCATAACCACGAGCACGTCCGGATCCTTATCTTTGATTTCTTCGAGAATTTGAATGCCGTTCATATCCGGCAGCTTGATATCAAGCAGAACCAAATCGATAATATCTTTGCCGAGGATCGAAAGTCCATGGTCGCCTGTATACGCCGTTCTGACTTTGTTGCCCTCTTTTCGCAACACATCTGCTAATGTCTGGCACAAATCCTCGTTATCTTCAATGATCAAAATGTTGGCTTTCGACATGATGCGCTAGTCCTCCGTTGGTAACAACAATTTGAATGTTGTGCCTTTGTTCTCCTCGCTGTCAACCTGAATTTCGCCGTCATGTTCGGTGATGATGCGATAGCAGATTGAGAGTCCGAGTCCTGCGCCTTGCGGTTTGGTGGTGAAAAATGGGTTGAATATGGATGGCATCGCCTCTGGCTTGATGCCGATTCCCGTGTCTGACAGAAACACTTCTGCATAGAGCGCGCTTTTCTTCTGAATCGGGAAAGTGCGCCCGCGCCGGTCCACGCGATTGATGGTCGTGACCTGCGGATGCGCCTCGAGCTTCAACTGGCCGCCGTGCGGCATCGCATCAAGTGCATTCAGGAAGAGATTGATGAAAACTTGTTGCGTCTGATAGAAATCGACGTAGAGCAAAGGCAGCTCGGGATGAACATTCTCGACATACTCTACCGATTGCTTGCGCATGCGGTTTTCGAGCAACGCATGAACCTCCTGAATGATCTCGTGCAGACGATGATACTTGCGCTTGGGTTCTCTGGGCTTGGCATAAGAAAAAATCGTCTTGAGCAAATCATCCATACGATTGACCTGGCGCACGATGCGGGAGATATATTCCCGGCGATGGTCGTCCGGCTCGATCTCCTCCTCCAGCGTCTGGGCGATGGTCTTGATGCCGGCCAGCGGATTGCGAATCTCATGCGCGATGCCTGACGCCAGCACCCCCATAGATGCAAGCCGGTCCATGCGCTGCACTTCAACCTGCATCTGCTTGATTTGCGTGATGTCCTTGAACGAGATAATCGTACCCACCAGACGGTTTTGGATGTCAAATCTCGGTGTAACGGAAAACCCGATGAAAATGGGATTACCGTTTCGGCCGGTCAATTGCATTTCACGATTCAACAGTCCCTGATTCGGATCGTCGATGTTCAGAAGCAGGCGCTCGCAATCCTGTTTCGGGAAGACCTCTTCTACCCTCTTGTGCATGATTTCAGCGGGAGTATAGCCAAGCACCTCGCAGGCGCTATTATTAAATGACGTAATCTTGTGCTCCAGGTCCAGTGTGATAAGCCCGGAGCCCATACTTTGAATAATGCTCTCGTTGAAATTCTTGAGCTCGATGATCTCTTGTTCGAGCTGCTTTTTTTCAGTGATGTTCCTGGCGATGGCCACGCAGCCGATCACCTGTCCTTTTTCAAAAATCGGATTGATATTGATCGAAAGATGAATGCAACTGCCGTTTTGGTGTGAAAGCCGGACTTCAAATATGCTGGATTTGCCCTGAATGGTCTTCTCGAAATTCGTGCGCGCTGTTTCAATATCCGCTTCCCAGATCAGATCCAAAAAACTGCGGCCGATCCAATCTTGTTTCTCCAGGCCGGAAATCGTGGACAGCCTGCGATTGATGAAGACGAAGCGGGTTTGTGGATCCAGCGTGAAGATCAAATCGCTGGCATTTTCGATCAGATCCTGGTACTTGTACTCTGTACGCTTGACCTGCTCTTCGAGCTCTTTGTTTTTCAGCCGAACATCGTTCAGAATAAAAACATTGTCGATAACATTGATGAGCTCGCGATTTCCAAAAGGTTTCATCAGAAACGCGCTCAGACCAAGCTCGAAGAGCTCCTGCCTCTCGACGTCTTCTTCCGAGGCTGCCGTCAGCATAATGACCGGCGTTTCCTTGACAGCGCTGTATTTCGGATTTTGCGTAAGTTGGCGGAAAAACTCAAAGCCGTTTATGCCCGGCATATAGTAGTCGAGTATGACCAGATCAACCTGGCGCTTCAGAACCAAATTCAAGCCTTCCTCACCTGAGGTCGTTGGGATATAGTTATATCCTGCTCGCTTCAGGATGATGCCCCCTATTTCAACCATGTCGGGATCATCATCAACGAAAAGAATCGTTCTGTCCTTACTCATGATACCACGGTGCTTTGTTGTAAATGTGTACGACTGTATCCTGCTTCGCCTCCAGGATACGATTCTGTTGCAAGGGAATGGTGAACGTGAATGTACTGCCTTTGTCTGCGTCGGATTCCACTTCGATGCTGCCTCCGTGGAGCTCAATCAGCCGCCTCGACAGACTGAGACCCAGACCGATGCCGCCGTGCAGCCGGCCGAGTGAGCTGTCGCCCTGACGAAACTCCTGAAAAATCGTTTCTCTGGTTTCTCGTGGAATACCAATTCCCGTATCTCTGACAAAGAAAGTGACAACTGACCCATCAGAATAGGCGCCTATTTCTACGCTGCCCTGTTCCGTGAACTTTACGGCATTTCCTGCGAGATTAACAAAAACCTCATAGATACGCTGGAAATCCACATACAACTGCGGCAGCTTATCATCAAGCTCTGCATGCACGTGCAGGCCTTTCTTCTTTGCCAGCGGCGTCACCGTACCGAAGGTTGCTTCGATGAGGTCGTTGGGCGCACACAGCTCGCGTTCCAACGCGAGTTGACTGCTGTTTATTTTCGATAGATCCAGCACCTCCTGAACCATACGCAGCAACTCAATGGCGCACATTCGTATGTTTTCGATAGCTGCTTTCTGGTTGTCTTCCAGGCCGCCGTAGACCTGCTCAAGCAGTAAATCCGTATA
>CAZVSL010000218.1:8813-9732 GCA_964629935.1 uncultured Calditrichaceae bacterium
GGTTGAGCAGGTTGTCGACGTTGCGGTTGATCAGCTGCAGGCCGCTGGCCAGCCACTTTTCAGGTTCGCGGTCGATCTGCTGGGCCATGCCCGAGATGACGGTGAGCGGCGTGCGGAATTCGTGGCTTATGTTGGAAACAAATTCTGACCGGATGCGCGTCGCTTCTTCGAGACGCATCTTCTGTTTTCTGATCTCGAGGTTAAGCTGTTGAATGCGGGCTTCGCGCTGCTCCAGGGCCTCGCGTGCCGCAATTCGTTTGCGAATATCCCTGGCGATGCCTTCAAATCCAGCCAGCTTCCGGTTGACAATAATCGGAGAAACGCTCAGCTCCACCGGAATGATTGCGCCGGACCTTGATTTTATGGTGATCTCGAACCTCTTGTCCCACCATAAGCGTCTGTTTTTTCTGAGATGCTCACGTATGGTGCGGGCGCCGTCCTCAGCCAGAATTGTTGCAACATGCTGGCCCAGCAACGCATCGCGTCCATAGCCCGTGAGCTCTTCCGCTTTGCGATTGACAAAAGTAAACCGCCCGGTTGTGTCATGCGCATACATCGCGTCGTTAGCGGTTTCCACCATTTCATAATAGGTACGCGTGCCCAAATTCTGCGGGAAGGCATCAGCCCGCGAGCCTATGCTTCTATGCACAACCTCGCATAGTCTGTCGTATGGCTCGTCTGTCTTCAGCAGAACATCGAGCGCACCGCATTTAAAAGCATCAAAAGCGATCTCTGCCCGCACCTTGTCGACCAGCAGAATAAACGGAATGCCGGCGCAATCGAGCGATTCAATCAAAGCGCTGCCACATGAGTCAAAATCGACAACGGCCAAATCCATTGCAGCATCCGCAACAATGTCTGCTTTGTCAAGCTCAGCTACGAACAAGTTTAGCTGCGCACACCTCTCTTCCTGCAAACT
>CAZVSL010000219.1:0-9613 GCA_964629935.1 uncultured Calditrichaceae bacterium
ATCAGGCTAAAAAGGCAGATTCGTGAATAAACCCGGCTAAATTAAACAGAAACGTAATCTTACCCCCCCCATCAAAGGCCTTCAAAAACTATTATAGCCAGTGAGCTGTTTGTGCGTAATAATGGTCTTCACACTGCAATTGGACTTCCTTCTCAAAATGCATGTCACCCTCGTTTTACGCCCGGAACGATACAAAAACATAAATTATTGTTGATCTGTAACGAAATTTTTTCTAAAATAGCACCATTACAACCCAGGATTTGTCTCCCAGGCAAAATCCTCGTTGCAAAAACTCACTTCAATAGGAGGTAGTATTCATGAATTATCTTAAGTTAATGCCGCTCAGCATCTTGTCTGCCTTTTTGCTGGTCGCCGGGTGTAGCAGCAGCGACAATCCAGCGGGCGTCGACCTCAATGACCCGTCAACGCTGGCCGGCAACTACAACATGGTTTCGCTGACGGATAAAACCGGTCAAATCGCCGGCCAGCCAAACCAGACATTTCAGGCCGGCCAACCCGTAACGGTTACCATTGATGTTGGCGGAGGGCAGCAAGTCCAGGCCACGATTACGCTGAACGGCTCCCTGTCGCTGACACAGGACAGATACACGCTGAGCACAAACATAACCGTATCAGCGCCCGGTGTACCTGAGCAGAACCAGACAGAGACAGATACAGGTACGTATTCCATCAGCGGCTCAACTATCACCATCGACAGCGACGCGCCCGATGAAGGTCCGGAATCGGCGAGTATCAGCGCCAGCGGCAACCGCATAACCATCGAAGATAGCGAATCCAGTTTTGTGTTTCAGAAACAGTGACTTTGGCAGCGAAATTCAGACAACCAGCCCGAAAAATTTTTCGGGCTTTTTTTGTATATGCCCGGAGGTATGAGTGAAAAACTACATTTGCACAACCTGTGGCGTGCAGTTTGCCGAGTCTGACAGGCCGCCGGCAGCCTGTCCGATCTGTGAGGACGAGCGCCAGTATGTAAACTGGGACGGCCAGCAATGGACCACCATGTCGGAGCTGAGCAAGGCGCATGAAAATACATTCACGCAAGAAGCGCCGGGCCTGGTCAGCATTCATACCGAGCCAGATTTTGCCATTGCACAACGCGCCCTGTTGGTCAAAACTGCAAAAGGCAACGTTTTGTGGGATTGCATTTCCCTGCTTGATGACCGTACAATCGAGACGATCAGGAGCCATGGCGAGCTGACAGCGATTGCCCTGTCACATCCCCACTACTACTCCGCAATCGTAGAATGGAGCCAGGCCTTTGACGGCATTCCGGTTTATCTGCACGCCGCCGACCGGCAATGGATCATGCGGCCAGACCCGCAGATCGTTCTCTGGCAAGGCAATACACTTGAAATCGGTGATGGATTGACGCTTATCAATTGCAGCGGCCATTTTGACGGCGCCAGCGTTCTGCACTGGGCTGCCGGCGTCGGTGGCAAAGGCGTGCTCTTGAGCGGGGATACCATCAAGGTCGCGGCCGACCGGCGATATGTCAGCTTCATGTACAGCTATCCCAACTTAATTCCGTTGTCGTCAGCTTCCGTTCGTTGCATCGTCAAAGCCGTGGAACCGTTTTCTTTCAAGCGCCTCTACGGCGCCTGGCCCGGGCACGTCGTTTTTGAGGATGCAGACCGCGCCGTACAACGCTCGGCGGAAAGATATATAAAAGCGGTCACCCGAATAATTCACAAATGACCGCGACTTTGCTCCCTCTGCTACAGAATAAATCCTGCCGGCACATTCAGATTCTTCTTTAGGTATGTCACTTGAGAAACAATACGCGCCGGCTCAACGCCTGGTTTTCGAGCTCCAATCTGTAAACATACACGCCTGAACTAAGACTTATACCACGTTTATCTTTGCCATCCCAAACGACGCGATGAAGCCCCGCTGACATGTTTGCATCAACCAGCGTGCGCACAACCTGACCTTGCATGTTGTAGATGACAAGGCGCACTGCGGAGGCCTGCGCAAGCTCATAACGGATGGTGGTTTGCGGATTGAACGGATTGGGATAGGCCGGATGCAAGGTGAAAGACGAAGGTGCAGCGGCATCATGCTTCGCCACATGCGTAACGCTGAGCGCAGCGGCCACATCGATGATACCCCAGCCGATTTCATTGTTTGGCGAGAAAGCGCTGCTGGCGCTCATGCGCAGCCCATCCATAAGCTCATGAATGGTAAGCGCCGGGTTAGCCTGCAGCAACAACGCCGCCGCGCCTGCGGCCAGCGGACAGGAAAAGGACGTGCCGGCCACTTTCGTGGTATTTTCCGGCGCAGTCGTGCGCGCTGCCACCACCGACGAACCCATTGCCGCGACATCGGGCTTGGTTCGTCCATCTGTTGTCGGGCCCATGGAACTGAAGCCGGCGCGTTCTCCGTTTATGGTCACAGCGCCCACGCATAAGACATTTTCACCATCACATGGCGCACCAATTGTATTGCTGCCCTCCAGGGCTGGTCCATCATTGCCGGCAGAGTTGACCACCAGGATACCACGGCTGGCAGCGATTTCCGCCCCAATCGTGACGATAGCTGTCTGGCCATCCATGTCCTGCCAGCTATAGTCGTTGCCGTCAGCAAAGCCATCACGATAGATGAGCGAGCTACTGATGATGTCGGCGCCCAGACTGTCGGCCCACTCGGCAGCAGCTACCCAGTTGTCTTCTTCAACGTGCATTTCGGATTCGGTATTCTCTGTCTTTGCCAGCAAAAAGCTGGCGCCATAAGCCGGCCCGATGAGCACACCCTCTTTGAAGCCGGCTATCACGCTCAGGGTCTGGGTACCGTGGCCGCCGTTGCCCATCTGCCCGGGCTCGTCGTCTACATTGTCATCACCATTAACAAAATCCCGCATCGCGACCAGGTCGAGATGTCGCAAAGTCTCGTGCTCCAAATTGTTTGCGCCCGTATCCATCATGCAAATCAGCACACCGCTGCCGTCGTAGCCCATATCATGCACAGCCGGAACATTGATCAGTTCATTCTGAAACAGCGACTGGCCATAGTCCAACGTATGCTGCGCCTCCATGACTGACTGACCGGGCAACTCATCCGGCGCGGGCTCAGGATAGCGGAGCTTGCTGCTGTGCACCAGATCGAGCTTCATCACGAAATCCAGCTCAGCGATGCGCCGGAGCGCTGCCGGGTTTGCTGCAACTGAGACCGCATTCAACCAGCGGGAGTGGTGACGAATGCGGTCTGCAAACGCTGCAACCTGATTCGCATAATCCGGGTAGACCGGCACGTCAAACTCATCGACCAGGGTGTTCGGGCTGCGGCGACGCAGGCGACGTTGATATGCCGCTTCTGTCAGGTGCGCTTTTGCCTGTTGCAATCTGACCGCAACATCCGGTCCTTTGTCGTTGAAGAATACCCACACCGCAAGCTGAGTATCGGCGGGTGCGGTCTGGATTCCAGCAAGCAAGGCCGGGCCGATTTTATCATGTGTCTGAGCGCTCAAGCCGGCGCCAATAGTCAACCATGCATAAAAGAAAACGAACGAGAATGATGTAAACGATGACACACGTTTCTCCGGTTTGATGAAATTGAAAGTGGGCGGCTCTCTACGTGCCGGTATTCATCTGCATGTGAAGCCGTTGAATTCGAATGCTTGTCGAAGGGTACATGAATCCGGATTCCCAAACAATAATCTAACCTAACCTGGACTATTCACAAATCAGACTGTCATTCGTAACTATTCAGCAATGCTTGCAAAGGCAAAATCATGTTCCCCGATTTGTGAATCATTCAAGCTAAATGAAGGTAGTATTTCGGGGCAGGATTAGCAAGAATGAATTGAACGCAACGTGAGCATTTCAGAACTCATTTCCGGACGCAGGCGAGGTGTTTCCGCCTTTATTCAGGACTTTGCGGATTACGCTGCCAAGCTCACGGCCCATGAAAGGCTTCATGATATATTCCTTGATTCCCAATTCCAGAGCCTTATGCTCATCAACGTCATCACTGTAGCCGGTCATTAGAACGATACGCACGTCTTGCCGGAGCTGCATCATCTCCCCGGCAAGCTCAACGCCGCTCTTGCCCGGCATGTTCTGGTCCGTGATCACAATGTCAAAGCGGTACGGATCGTTGCGAAATTCTTCCAGCGCCTCCACGCCGCTGGTTTTGCTCGTCACATGATAGCCGTAGCGCTCCAGTATGCGCCTGCCGACATTGACAACGGTTTGCTCATCATCAACAAACAGGATGTTTTCGTTGCCTGCCGGAGACGAATCAGCCAGCTCCATACAATCTTCGCCGGCATCATGAGTGAAAGGAAAATACACCTCAAAAGTGCTGCCTTCTCCCGGTTGGCTGCGCACAGAAATGGCGCCATCATGGCTGCGCACAATTCCGTGCACCACGGAAAGTCCCATGCCAGACCCCTCGCCGACAGATTTTGTTGTGAAGAAAGGATCGAATATTTTTTCGACCACGTCAGAGGTCATGCCCTCTCCTGTGTCTGAAACTGTCAATACCAGATATTCCCCGGCTGGCAGAAGACGTGTATTTGTCGGATGCTCGGTTTCGAAGGCGGTGCGGGACAACGAAACATACAAATCGCCGCCTGTGGCGCGCATGGCCTGATAGGCATTGGTGCAAAGATTCATGACCACCTGGTGAATTTGAGTTGGGTCGCCCATGATAGCGCCGCCGACATCCTGAACATCTTGATGCACGGTGATGGAAGCTGGTAAAGTTGCGCGCAGCAGGTCAATGGTCTCCTTGATAATCTGCTGCACCTGCAGCGGCCGGCGATTCCTTTCGGTGCCATGGCAAAATGTCAATATCTGCTGGATAAGTTTTTTGGCGCGGTGAACGGCTTTCAAGATTTCATAAATATCAGCCTGACTTCGATGGCCCTCCAGGTCATGGACAGCCATTTCAGCATACCCGAGAATTGCAGCCAGAATGTTATTAAAATCATGGGCTATCCCGCCGGCCAAAGTCCCGACTGCTTCCATCTTTTGCATCTGCATGACCTGGCGTTCCAGCTCCTCTTGCCGGGAGATATCACGCATGATGCCTCGATAGCCGATAACCCGCCCCTTGTCATTGACTATGGCCGTGCTGGTTTCAAGCATGTGAATCACCCGGCCGTCCTTTCTTTTCAAAACTGCATCAAAATCCTTGACATGGCCTTCCCTGACCATGATTTCTTCGAATCTCTGTCTGGTCTTCGGATCGAGATAAAGCTCTTCAGTTATATTCATTTTCAGGACTTCTTCTTTGGAATTGAGTCCTAATAACTCGACGCCAGCGGGATTGATGTCGAGGAATTTGCCATCGGGAGTACTAATGTATATGGCGTCCTTGGAGCTCTCAAACAGACGGCGATATTTCTCTTCTGATTTCCGCAATGCTTCCAGAGCCTGATTCCTTTCGTTGACTTTCCTTCGAAGTTCATCATTTTTTCCGGACAACTCTTTGGTTCGCTCTCGAACTTCTTGCTCCAACTTTCTGCTATAGTGCGCCAGGTGAGTATGGATGGCGCGGTGCACGTGCGCCAACAGCTCTTCCACATTCCCCATCTTGCGTACAAATGCAAAAGCTTCATCGTTAACAGCCTGTACGGCCACATCGACTGTCGCGTAGGCTGTGTTAATGATGGCCTTGAGATTCGGGTTTTGCTTGCGCAGCTTACGCAGTAGTTCAAGCCCGTCGATGTCCGGCAGGCGGAGATCAAGAATTGCCACGTTGGGCTGACGCTTTTGGAAAATTTGCAACGCCTCCTGGGCATTGCGGCCACAGAGCGGCTCCAGGTTTTCGGTTTCCAGAATGTCCGCAATGGTCTTGAGTTGAGCATTATCGTCATCGACGACCAATACCGGAATCCTGGCTTTGTTCTTTCGGGTCATCTTTCCCTCAGCGGGTTCAATGCAAAGTGGAAATCTTTAAGTTGGCAGGCCCGGCGCTTACTTCGGCACAGCAGGCAAAAGCATCGTGATGGTTGAGCCAGCATCAGCATTGTTGCTTATTTCAATGGAGCCATTGTGATTTTCGATGATTTGTCTGCAGATACTCAGTCCCATGCCGGTTCCCTTTGCCCTGGTGGTAAACAAGGGTTCGAACACTTTGACCAGCAGCTCCGGCGCCACCCCGGCACCATCGTCTCTAATTTGAATGCGACATATCTTCTTTTGGCGCACCAATCTGGCTCTTACCAGAATAGCGCCGCGGCCTCTCATAGCCTGAGTTGAATTCATGAACAGGTTGATGAAAACTTGCTGCAGTTGCACCGGGTCAGCCCATATTTTCAGACTCTTTGGCCGCAAGTCAAGGTTCAGATCAACCTCACTTCTGAGGCGGCAACGACGGGCAGCTCTGGCCAAAACCGCGTGCAGCTCAATGCTTTCGGGCTGCACCGGCCTGGTCCTGGTCATCTCGAGCAGATCGGTGATAACCCGGTCGGCGATCCGGAGTTCATTTTCGATCAAATCAAGATGTTCGCAGACTTTGCCTGAGTGAGAGGCCAATTGTCGCCTGAGAAAGAAAGCGGACTGTTTCACGGCGCCGAGTGGATTGCGCAGTTCGTGCGCGATGCTGCCTGACACTTTGCCAATCGTAACCAGCCTTTCCTGGCGGATCAATCGATCCATCATCTTTTCCATTTCCCGTTGTTTTTCGTTGACGGCTTGTTCCAGTCTCGTGTTCTGGCTCTGAATCGCTTCCGCCGCCTCTTTGCGTTTGGTGATATCCGTACTGACAATGATAACTTCATTGATTCCGTTTTCCTGTCGGATCGGACTCAGACGTGACAGGTACCACTCTCTCCTGCCCTCAGGCGTTATGGCGCTCGTCAACATTTCCTGTTGTCTGCATGTGCGAAACACGCGATTGATCTTGCGGCGGTATTCCTCCCGGTACCGCTGCTCGATCCAGTCGTACAAGGAGGCGCCGATCACGTCATTTGGATTCAGGCTCGGATAACTCTTATTGATGAAGGTGACCACACCGTTACGGTCTACCTTGGTAACATAATCTGACATGGTTGCCAGGAGCGTCCGCATCTCCTCCCGCGAGGCCTGCAAGGCTTCGTCTGCCAGTTTCTGTCTTGTGATATCTTGCGCAAAACCGGTCATCCGCACCGGCTCGCACTTTTCATTGCGAATCAACTCCCCTTGCCCGATTATGTAACGCTCGGTTCCGTCAGGGCAAACAAGCTTGTAGACCAGCGGTTGCAGCACAGCAGTTTGGAATGCCCGGTCCATATTGTTGCGGATATATTTTGCGTCATCCGGATGGATATAGGAGAGCGCAAGCTCAAATGTGGGCCGGGGATACGCCTCCGGGTCCAGTTGGTATTGCCGGTACATTTCCGGAGACCAGGTAACCTCGTCGGTATTGAAGTCCCACTCCCAGCTTCCGATCATCGCCAGGCGTTCGGTGCGCAGCAACATGCTCTGACTGTGTCGCAACTTTTCTTCAGCCTGCTGGCGGTGATAGGCTCCGGCAATTACGTTGGCGACAGCTTGCAGGAAGTTGGCGTCATCCATGGTAAAGCTGCGCCTATGTTCGCAGTGGGCTCCGAGAACCCCGTAAGGCAGGTCTGACTCACCAATAATGACGCTGATGCCGCTAACGACATTATGCTTTTTCAGCAGCTCAGGCCGGTTGAATCGCCTTTCTTGTGCAAAATCATCCACGATGACAGGCTGCTGAGACCGCAATGTGAACCCCGCCTGCGAAGTAGACTGCGCAGACACTCGCGCGCGCCCGTACAATCGCTTTGGCCAGCCGACCCCGGCCTTGAGTACAAGCTCATCCTCGTCAGGCAACAACTCCAGAATTTTCGAATACTTGACATTCAACGTCCTGGCGACCACAGTAACGGCTTCCTGGATTAGCCCGGAAAATGACATATCGCTGAGCGCAAGTTGTCCGAGCTCAGCGACCGTATGCTGCTGTTTCGTCCGGATTTGCATTTGCTGCTCAGCACGCTTGCGCCCGGTGATATCGATGGCAGTGCCCAGTACAGCGGGTTTACCCTGGTAGTTTATTTTACAGCCGGTGAAATCGATCCAGCGGTCTTCGCCGTTTTTGCACACAATCCGGGTCTCGTAGTGATTTTTCACCCTTTTCCCCTGTTGCCGACCAAGACCGCGTTTCCTGACTATCTCTTTGAAATCCTGATGGATGATATCCCAGAAATCTCTACCCACCAGCTCATCGGCCGTGTATCCGGAAATGCTGCTGGCTGCCGGGTTGGTGTACAGGAGCTCTTCACCCTGGAATATCATGATGGCCGCAGCCGTGGCCTCAGTCAACGCCCGAAACTTCGCTTCACTTTCGCGCAGCGCCTGCTCTGCTTTTTTGCGAGCTGAAATATCATGCATAATTCCAAGAATCTGTTCTATGCCGCCGTTTTCATTTAAGATAGGAACATAGGTAACAACCAGGTGATAGGAACCGGTTGCCAGTGAGATTGTGCACTCACCTGTTTGCGGGGCCCGCGTTTTGACTGCACGCTTCAGTAACGGCAGGTATGGATTCGTGACTTTTGGCGGGAACAAGTCTTCATCGCGATGACCGAGCATCTCCGCCTCCTTGTGACCGCTCATACGGATGCCGGCTGCGTTAACAAAACTCAGGCGGCGGTGGGCATCATAGATGACAAAAGTGTCGGGAAAGTGGTTGACGGCAAGACGAAAGCGCCTTTCACTCTCGCGCAACGCCTGCTCTGCCTTTTTCTGCTCGCTGATATCATGAGAAATGCCAATAATCGCCCGCAGCTTTCCATGTTCGTCAAGGATGGGGGTATCTGTAACATGCGCCGGAAAGACCCGGCCGCGCCTATCCCGAACCAGAAATTCACCTGACCAGGATTGCCCCCGGCGCAGGCGACGCATGATCTCTGCCGCATCGACCTCAGCCGCGTCCAATGTTGTGAAGCCTACGATGTTCTTGCCGAGCGCTTCCTCACGTTTCCAGCCATAGAGTTTCTCAGCAAAATCATTCCAATAGAATATGGTCCCATCCAAACTTGTGGCGATCACCGCCTGTTCAACAGAATTCAACATTTGCGCCTGAAATTGAATCTCCTCGAGCGCTTTTCTCTGCGCGGTTATGTCTGTGATGAAACCTTCCAGTAACACCTGACCATCTTTTGACTGTGGACTCAGACAGCCCTGTTCCCACACAGTTGTTTCCTCACCGTGGGCAGCAATGATACGATAGGTCAACTTGAAACGCCCATTGCTGCTGACTGCTTCCTGTACTTGCCGGTAAACCCGCTCGCGGTCTTCAGGATGGATTATCTCGCCGAGTCGTACTCTCCCTTCGAGGAAATCGGCCGGCGTGTAGCCCGTCAATTCATAACAGCCATCGCTTATGAACTCGATGGTGTAATCCGGATCATTGTGACATCGATAGGCCAGGCCGGGCAAATTCCCGACGAGCGTTGCCAATTGCTCGCGACTCTTTTGTAATTGCTGTTCCGCCTTCTTATGCTCGGTGATATCGCGACAACTGAAAAGAAACCTGCTGTCTTTGAGCTTGATGCGGCGCACGGTAATCAACAACGCCCGCTCTGCGCCGTGCTTGCTGTGAATTGTCTGCTCGACATTTTCGGCAATACCATTTTCAGGAA
>CAZVSL010000220.1:0-9454 GCA_964629935.1 uncultured Calditrichaceae bacterium
GGGGCAGAGCGACCCGAGCATGGCGGAGTTCTATCAGTATTTTTACGCTGAGGCGTTCGATGAAAACGCAGTGCTTGCCCGATTTGATGACGGCAGTCCGGCTATTCTGGAGCGCGGAGTTGGAGCGGGCAAAGTGATCTTGTTCACGTCAAGCATCGATACGGAGTGGAACAATCTGCCTATAAAGGCGCTTTACCTGCCGCTGCTATACCAAACACTGGATTATGTGGTGGCTGAGCCGAAGGGTCAGGAATCGCTGCTGGTTGGTAATCCGGTACCGCTCCGGGGCTTTGGGATCAATATGGCGGCAGGTCAAAAAGCGGAGATTCGCACCCCCGAGGGAGCAGAAATTGAAGTCGAAAATGATATTTTCGAACGCACAGAGCATCCCGGTATTTATGAAGTACGCAAGGCCGGGGCAGGCAAGACCAGTGGGTTTTTTGCCGTCAATGTAGATATTCGCGAATCCGATCTGGCGCAAGTTTCCGAAGCAGAGCTGCAGGCAAAAGTGGCGTCCGTGAGCAGCGAAGTCGAAACCGCGTCTCTTGGCGGCGCCCAAATCACCAGCCAGGTTGAAGAAAACCAGAAACTGTGGCGCTTCGGAATTCTGCTGGTGGTTTTGATTCTGATTGCCGAAACCTGGCTGGGCAATCGCACCTATCGCTGAGCAAGAGCTATGTTGAATGAATATGAAACACCAGTTCAGAAATGAAGACGGCGCAATGATGCAAAGTTGTAACCATGAATATCGACGGGGACAAGCATGAATTATCAACACCAGAAGCTGAAACAAAAGATCAATGAGGTTTGCCGCCAATGGAAGCGGGTGATCTTTCTTAAGGGGGCGTCCCAGGTGGTGCTGGCAACGTTGGCGGTGTTCCTGCTATTTTTTGCGCTCGACTCGATATTTGAGCTCGACACGTTTGTTCGCGTTATACTTCTGGGTCTGATGGTCGGCGTGTTCGTGGTTCTATCTTATATAGAGTTGATTCGACCTCTCATGCATGTGCCCAATGAGACACAGCTTGCCAGATTCCTGGAAGAGAAGCACCCGAATCTGGAAGACCGGCTGGTGACAGCCGTGGAGCTTGGCGGCGCCGAGGATCCCAGGGCTTCGCAAGCCATATTCGAGAAGTTGCTCGATGACACGCGCTTCCACGTCGAACCACTAAATCTGGCCAGCACGGTTAAGTCACGCTCGGCGTCGATATGGAGCGGCGCTGCGGCGCTTGGCATGGTGATACTTGTCGGCTTGCTCTTCTTAAACTTTGACTTCTTTTCCATGCGCTCAAATCGTCTTTTGACGCCCTGGGAATTCCCGACCATCAAGCCCAAACCTGAGTTAGCTGTCTTTCCCGGAGACGCGCGTGTACCCAAAGGTTCGCCCCAGCAGATCCGGGCTGAGCTGACCGCTTTTGAGGCCGAAGCCGTAAATTTGTACTATTCGGATGATGACTCCAGTTGGCAAAAAGTCGCCATGGACTTGACCATGGATGCCAAAGCTTTCGAATACAACTTTTTTGACCTGCAACAGAACACGCGTTACTATGTAAAAGCAGATGAGCGTCTTTCCGACATCTATACCTTCTCGGTTTATGAAGCTCCCAAGATTAGACGCGTCGATTTGATCCTGAATTATGCGGACTTCACAGGCATGAAAACAGTGCGCCAGCGTAATAGCGGCGACGTCTGGGCCCCGGAAGGAACCGCTGTGACCATTCAGGCAATAGCCGATAAACCATTGACAAAAGCGAGCATCCTGATGAGTGAGGGCAAAGCTCTCAAGACACAAGTAAAAAATGATACCGTGGTGGTTGCGAGCTTCACGGTTCAGCAGGATGATTACTACAAGATCAGCATCACAGATCGGGACAATATGTCCAACGATCCGCCGCCCGAATACTTTGTACACGCTCAAATCAACCAGGCGCCAATCTTGACATTGAAATGGCCGGGACGAGATATAAGCGCTTCCATGCTCGAAGAAGTGCCGGTTCGCGTTGAGGTCCAGGATGATTTTGGCAAACCGCAAGTGGTGTTGAAGTATGTCGTCAACAGCACCGAAGAGCAGTCTGTGCCCTTACAACTCCGATCGCAGCCCAATCAGACCGAGCAGCCTGTCGTCGGCAACAGGACCTTTGAAGCTGAGCACATGTTTTATCTGGAAGCTCTGCAGGTGAAGCCCGGGGATTTCATCAATTATTATGTTGAAGCGCGGGATACTCGCGAGGAAGCCGGCAATAGTATTGCCTCGGACATTTTCTTCATCGAAGTGCGACCGTATGAGAAAGAGTTTACGCGGCCAGTGTCCCAGGATGGACAAATGGCTGGCGGAGCCGGCAGTATGGGCGGTCGTTTGTCGAAAACACAAAAAGAGATCATCGTCGCAACTTCAAAAACCGCAAAGAAGCGAGACGCGGTTGAACCCGCCAATCTCGCCAATGATATTCAAATTCTGATCGACAGTCAGGAGAATCTGCAGGAAGTAACGCAGAGCACCTTATTCCAAATGGAGCAACGCTCCGTGTTCACGCGTGACGTGGGAGAAGACGTGACAAAATATTACGGCGAAGCAGTTGAAGCCATGGCTCGCGCCTTGAAAGAGTTGCGGGATGAAAAACTCATGGAAGCGCAAAGCCCGCAACGCGAGGCGCTGCACAAACTCCTGCTGGCGGAGGCCCAAATTAAAGAGGTGCAGCTTCAACAATCCCAGGCGCAGGGGCAGGGCAACAACGCCAGCCTGGAAGAGCTGGCTCAGCTCTTTGAGGAAGAGATGGGCAAGCTCAACAACAAATATGAGACCCTGCAGGAAAATCGCGCGCAAGATACGGAAGAAAATATGAATGATGCTCTCGATAAAGTGCGGGAGCTGGCGCGCCGGCAACAGCAGTTCAACCGCGACATGCAGGACCTGGCTCGCCAAAACCTTGAGTCGGAAGAGAAGAAACGTCGCGTCGAGGAGCTGCGCCGTGAGCAGGAACGCATCCGTCGCGAAACCCAGCAATTGTCCCAGCAGATGCAACAGCTACAGCGTGAAAACAGGAACGTGCCGCAGTCAGTACAGGAGCAGTTGCGCCAGGCGTCTGCAGAAATGAACAATGCCTCACATAATCTGAACAATGATAATACAGAACTGGCGGCTGCAAAAGGTACCCGTGCATTAAACCGTTTGTCGCGCCTCGAAGAGATGCTGCAACGCAACCAGAAAGAATCGCTGAGGCGAGGTGTGGACGATCTGGAGCAGCGGTTTAAGCAAATGACTGAGGCGCAGCGGGAATTGACCGAAGAAGTCGAGAATCTGGCTGCGCAAAGTGACCAGGGCAAGCAGGCGCAACTGCAGGGCGTCAAGAACAAACAACAAAACATGCGTCGCGATCTAAGCCAGACGCAGGAAGAACTGCAATCGCTCAACGACAAAGCCCGCCGGGCGCACAATGAGCTGGCCCGCGAAGTTCGCAGAGTCACGAAAAACGTAGAGCAGAACGGCCTTGAGGAGAAGATGGCAGCAGCGGAAAAGATGTTGCAGGAGAACAAACTCAACTCTGCTGCTCAGGCCGAGCGGGATATCCTCAGCCAACTCGAACAGACAAGGGACGAGCTGACAAAACTGCGCGGCGCGCTGGCAGAGTCACAGGAAGAAAAGCTCGATCTGGCGCTGGATCAGACGCGCAAGATGCGGGAGAGCCTGGAAGCGTTGCAACGGCAGAGTCAGCAGCTAAAACGGCAGCAAGGCGCGAGCGGTGAACAGCAGAGCGGCGAGCAACAGGAATCCGCGGGCAGAACCGCCGAGAGCAGTCAGGCCGGGCCGGGAGAAGCACAGGCGCCGAGCGAGCAGCTCGATCCCGCCAAGTTGGATTGGATGAAAGAGGAGCTCGCTCGTAATATAAAAGACATGGAATTTGTCCAGCAATCTTTGGCGTCGGATACCAGCCTGACGCAATCGGCGAGTAATCTCAACCAAAACATGGAAAGCGTCCTGCGCACGTTTGCGGGCGGGGATCCGGAACGGTTCGACGAGATCGAGGAACAGGTATTGATTCCTTTGCGCGCCCTTGAAGCCGAGCTGGCGCAGAAGCTGGAACTGCTGAAAAACAAAGAGAAGCTGTTCCTGGCGCGCGAAGAGCGCATCCCGGCCGAATACAAGGAGCTGGTCGAAAAATATTATGAAGCGCTGTCCGAAACCGACCGTCCCTGAGCTTGATCTTAATACAGATAGGCCATGACAAGCTAAGACCTGCATATAGCGCCCAACGAAGTAAAAGGAAGTTCTGATGTTCGAGTTCTTGTTCAAATATAGCCCAGTAATTTTTTCTGAAGGCAGAATATCATTCAATTTTCTGCCGTCCATTATTTTTCTAGCCTTCGTGGTTTTGGCGTTCGCGCTAAGCCTGTGGGTGGTATACCGCAGAACCACGTTGGAAATTAGCACCTTGTTCAAGGGCGTGTTGATTGGGCTGAAGTTCTGTGCCATTGCGTTGCTTCTTTTTCTGTTGCTCGAGCCCATTGTGACAGTCTCGAAAGTTGTGCCGCGCAAGAGCTCATTGATTGTGCTTGTCGATGATTCAAAGAGCATGTCCATCCGCGATGTTGACGGCAAACGTACACGTCAGGAATTTGTATCCGGTATGCTGCAAAGTCAGGAACAGGCTGGTCTGGTAGAAGAGCTAAAGCAGAATTTCAAAGTCCAGATGTACAAGTTCTCCTCAGAAGTGGATCATCTGCAAGGCGCGGATAAGCTTAAGGCAAGCGGCGCCAGCACAGATTTGGCGAAAAGTTTGAATTTTGCTGCCGAAGTTGGCAAGCAAAATGCGGTTTCCGGTGTGGTGCTCATTACCGATGGCGTCAATCATAGCGATGAAGATCCGCTGGAGGTCGCAGCGCTGATGAAAAATCGTGAGCTGCCGCTGTTTGTGGTCGGCGTCGGCAGCAAGGAAACACGCGATATCGAGCTTGCCAAAGTATCGGCGAATCATTCTGTCATCGAAAATTCGGTCGTAGAGATATCAGCTCTGATAAAAAACAAAGGCTTCGACAAAGAAGAGATCGAGTTAGAGCTGTTCGAGGGAAAACGCCTGGTTAAGAAACAGAGCGTCACGTTGCGCGGGTCCGCCACCCGCACCACGTTGAAATTCTCGCCACAGCGGAAGGGCTTTGTGCGCTATTCTGTCAACGCCCGCGCTCAGGATGACGAATTCATAACCGCCAACAATGCCAAGAGTTTCATCATCGATAACCGCAGCAGAAAAGCGAGAATCCTCTACATCGAAGGTTATCCACGCGCTGAATTTAAGTTCATCCGGCGGGCGCTCGATGGCGACGATAATCTCGAGTTGGTCTCACTGCTGCGTACGGGCATGCCCGACAAATTTTACCGCCAGGGCGTAAAAGACCAACAAGAGCTGAGCGATGGCTACCCCACCAACAAGCGGGACTTATTTGAGTATGACGCCATTGTCTTCGGCAGCATAGAGCGCGATTTCTTTACCGATGAGCAGATGGAAAATACCGCCGAATTCGTATCACAACGTGGCGGCGGTTTCCTGATGCTTGGCGGCAGCCATTCGTTTGCCCAGGGCGGTTATACCGGCTCGGCGCTGGAAAAGCTCCTGCCGGTGGAGCTGCCCTATCAAAACGGCGCTGCCCAGCACAATGTCTCCTCCTTCCATGATAGATACAAACTGCTGCTGACCTCAGAAGGCTATGGCAATCCCATCTTACAGCTTTCTCCGGACGAGACCGCAAACCGGGAAAAATGGGATGTTCTGCCGGAACTGGAAGGATACAATCCGCTTGGCGCGGCAAAGCCGGGCGCGACCATACTGGCAGTGCATCCGCTGAGTGAGCCCGCGAATCCCAAAATCATTTTGGCGCAACAACGGTTCGGGCGGGGACGGTCTATGGTTTTTGCAACCTCGAGCTCGTGGCTCTGGCAGATGGGGATGCCGCACGAAGATATGAGCCATGAGCGGTTTTGGCGGCAAGTCATGCGTTGGCTGGCTTTGGCCGCTCCCGAGCCTATCGAAAGCGAAACTGATAAAGAGACCTATATTCCCGGCGAGCAGGTCACCATCAAGGTAGATGTTCGGGATAGCACTTACTCTACCATCAAAGATGCTACCATCAAGGCGCGGCTCGTAAAGCCCTCGGGTGAAACGGTCAAGCTGCCGTTCAAGTGGTCTTCCAATGGTACGGTTGAGTATATTGGGGTGCACCATCCCAATGAAGAAGGCATGTATCTGGTAGATGTCAGCGCTTTTACAGCAGACGGTGAATTTCTGGGCAAGAGCGAAGCAGCGTTCTACGTCGAGGAATCAAAAGCGGAATTCTCAAATGCCCATCTGCAGGCAGCCTTTCTGGAGCGCATTGCCGATATCAGCGGCGGCAAATACTATTACCAGGATGAAGCCAAAAACCTGCCCTCGGAAATTTCGGTGATGCAGAGTAGCTATTCAAAACTTGTGGAATACGACCTGTGGGATATGCCGGTCTGGTTCTTGTTGGTGATTTTTGTCCTCTGTGCCGAGTGGTATGTAAGGCGAAGCAGAGGTCTTTCATGAGCCGGCATGGGCTTAAACTCTGGAGCTAAGATCGATGTTCTTAACAAAAATAGACAGGCGTCAGATTCGCGAACTATTGTTTCCCGCTATAGCATTGTATTGCTTTCTTATGGCAATTGGTAACCTGTCTGCGCAGACGCCGGGCCTGAGCCAACGCTATGCTCTGATAATTGGCGGCCCGGGCGGCGAGCAGGAGTTCACAGATAAGTATCTGGAGCAAACTTCACAGCTCTATCATATCCTTGTGGACAGCCTGAGCTACAAGCCTGGCAACGTCACCTATTTGTTTGAGAAGACTATGCCCGATTCTCTGCCCATCGATGGCGTCTCGAACGCGGATAACATCCGCAGTACGTTCAACCGGCTAAACCGCACCATGCGAGCGGATGATCAGCTCGCGGTCTTCATGATCGGTCACGGCACTTTTGACGGCGAATGGGCCAAATTCAACATCGTTGGACCGGATTTGAGAGACATCGACTACGCAGAGTTGCTGGCTGATTTGCCCAGCAAGCGGGTCATCGTGATCAACACCAGCAGTTCCAGCGGTCCGTTCATTGATAAATTAAGCGCAGAGCAACGTATTGTGGTGACCGCAACCAAGAGCGGCATCCAGCATTATGAAACCAATTTTACCGATTTTCTGCTCGAAGCCCTGATCGACCCCGCTGCCGATTTCAACAAGGACAAACGCGTGAGCGTTCTGGAGGCATTCAAGTTTGCGCGCACCAACCAGGACCAGTGGTTCGAGAAACATCGCAGATTGCGCGCCGAGCACCCGCTGTTGGATGACAACGGTGACGGCGAGGGCAGCCAGGAGTTGGAAGACGCAAACGATGGGCTGCTTGCAGGCCGTACCTTTCTCGGTTCACCGGCGCCCGATATTGAAGCTGCCCTTGACAAGCTGCAATCCGGCGAACAATCCCCGAAAGACAAGCTTCTGCTGCGCAAGCTGCAATTGGAAAAGCAGATCGCAGACTTGAAAACCCGCAAACAGCAGCTTGCTGAGCAAGACTACAACAAACAGCTCGAAACACTGCTGATCGAATTAGCTCAGTTGAACCAGAAGATCAAAACAATGGACGCGCAATAGAATTTATGACAGGTCGGTCTCCCTGCGCGTAAACTTTCGACCGCCAGGTCGCATTCTCGTACGCAATTCACATGCAATGTGAATAATAAATCTTCATTCCACCCTGGTAAATTGTAAAAACATCACCCGACTGCTCTTGCCGTACCAGAGAACTATCGCAAAGGAACTGACGGATATTGCAGGTGCTGCTTGTTACCAACTGGCCTGGTTTACGTGTTGACATCATCAAAAATATAGCCTCCTGTCACGAGTTGCTTGGCGTCATCGTGGAGCCGCCTCCCAGGACAATTGCCAGGATTGCTCTCCACATAAAAAATCTTGCCTCCCTGCCGAAAGGGCCGCGCTTGGCGGCACTGCGATTTGGCCCCAAGGCAGCAGAAATCGTGAAACTCGTCAAGACCACCAACCGGCTTCAGATACCCTTGCATGAATGCATGGACATCAATTCCGGCCAGACATTGAGCTGGGTTAAGGAGCTTGCACCCGATCTGGTCCTGACCCTTGGCTGGCGCCGGAAGTTCGGTCCCGAGCTGTTGGGGTTGCCGTTGGATGGCTGCGTCAATGTGCATCCTTCCCTCTTGCCGCGCTACCGCGGACGCTATCCGATCCCAGCCGCTATTCTGGAAGATGAAATCGAAAGCGGCATAACGTACCACTTCATGAATGAGGAATATGACTGCGGCGACATATTGTTACAGGAGAGCGTCAGCCTGGATGAACGGGAAACCAGCATTTCCTTATTGCAGAAGTGTGAGCGGGCCGTCACCAGGACCGTGTTAAGATTTCTCGACGAATTTGCCGCCAACAAACTCAAGCCCCTGGCGCAGGACCCGGCGCTGGCCACGGATGCACCACAACTGAGCAAGACAGAGGCTTGTATCAACTGGTACACGCCCACCTCAGATATAGATAGACGGGTCAGAGCGCTCTATCCCTGGTTTGCAGCTTATGCCTATCTTGGGCTGAAACGGGTGGAATTTGCCCTGTCGACGCCAGCGCCCATCCAACCGGATGTAACACCGGGTAAGGTGCTCGCTGTCAACCGGGACAGCATGCAAGTGGCAACGGCTGATGGCAGCCTGCTCCTGCAAAAACCGGTGGCCGGTCTGTTCCAAAGAAACGACGCCGCAGAATGGCCCGCCGACCTCGAGGAAGGCGACGTTCTGACCCATGAGCCCGCTGAGCAAAACAGCCGCCAGACTTACCCGGAGCACAGCCCCTAGTCTTGATTCTTCACAAACCGGCATGTTACGCTCAAAGTCGAAATTCTGACTATTAGAGGGTAGGGTCGGTGTTCACGCTTCAGCGAGTCGTAACAGCCTATGGGGGGTGTGAATAAATAACTCGGCATTCTATTATGGTACCAGGTCCTTGCTACTAAAAAAAGCGAAGACTTTTTGAAGTTCGCCAACGTATTAACCTTCCGTTGCGTGAATAATCCAGGCCAGTCATCGTCCCGATCAAGCTACAGCCCGCATGCTGCATGCCTGAACGCCGTTTGATTATTTGCAATACCCTTCTTATATTGTGCCCTGTCGCGGATAAACCTCGTGGATGGCGCAGGATCTGAGACCGGAATCACCAAATGACAAATAGCAAATAAGTCCCAATACTCCAAATTCCAATAACCAAACTTCTTAAATGAGAAGCGCTTGCTCAAATCAACTTTCATTAACCTCGAGGGAAAGGTACTCATGCAGGCAGCAGATTCAGAAATAGCGCGCAGCGTAAATCACAAGTGGCCTTTATGGGTGTTGCTTTTGTTTTCGGTTGTGGGCATCGTGGTCGCGGTCTATGCAGCATA
>CAZVSL010000221.1:0-981 GCA_964629935.1 uncultured Calditrichaceae bacterium
ATCTGGGTGGGCTACCTTCTGGCGGGCCTTCATCTAACTTGTCCAGGAATTTTTTACCCCAACCGGACATGCGAGACTCCAGCCGCTCGGTGCAATCACAGTTGCCACAAGCCCAGGGCTCTGTTCCGTTCAGGTCTTTGCAACGACTGCGCGCGTGCGCGTTTTTGATTTGCAGCAACTCGAAGAATTCTTCCCAGTAAGGCCGCTCTTCCTGCAAAGGAGTCGGACAGTAACAGACCTCCAGCCAACAAATTCTGCCATCCCGGAGTTGGCGGGCATGCGCCATGTCGCGCAGGTATTCATCACCTGCGATAGAACCGGCGCCCAGACTGCCATCGGCAATTGCCCGGGACAGAGCTTGCGACTTCCCCGGTTTTAGCCGTGCTTTTACCAAATACCGCATGATTGTGATTTCCAGATGTATAACTGAATTTCTATAAGATAATGAGATGGCAAGCAAAATGCAAGCCTGCAACAATAACGGGACACATGGTGGTCGAGACCACTGGCACGAGGTTTGCTTTTCACGCCGTATGACAGTTAATCGATTCAACCCTATCACAGGAGGATAGACTGATGTGGATCCAAAAAGACCGTGCTTTGCACAAAGCGCTTGTTTTGCTTGTTATTACACTCATGCTCGGCGCCGGTTGCGGTGACAGCGCCACCGGTCCTGATGAGACCACGCCGCCTGAGCTGCCCCCGACGACCTCGATGATCATACCTTTTTCTGATTTTACCCAGCCAGAGGCGGCGACAAAACGAGGCAATGACTTCTCGCTGGACTCTGCTGCGGGCGCGAATTTTAACTATGCCGCGGGAACCATCCTGTTCTGGAATGTCGCCATAACTCTCAACATGGCCATTCCCGTTGCTTCTTTTGTAGCGGCTTTCAATCACGAGTTCGAATTTGTCGGCGACGCCACCTGGGAATCGACCTACGGCTTTCAGCCACCCGCCGGCGCCGAGCCGTCAGAGCCG
>CAZVSL010000221.1:991-9437 GCA_964629935.1 uncultured Calditrichaceae bacterium
CGAGTGGAAGATGTTTATCTCTAAAGAAAACAGCTTTCAGGATTTTCTCTGGTATTCCGGATTTTCCGATTTGCAGAACCAAGAGGGTACCTGGAATATCAATCGCAATGCTAACGCGCCATCGCCGTTTGTCGATATTGAATGGCAGGTGAGCAGCGCCGATAGCACCGCGAATGTGAAGTATATCTACGCGGTACCGGATGTCCCTGAGAACGGCAGCTCCATTCACTACGGCGTCACTCACGAGACGCCATACGATGCCTTTTATATCCTGTTCAGCAGTGTTCTCGATGATACAACCACAATCGAATGGAATCGCGAAACCAAAGCTGGCAGGGTCAAATCGCCTTCCCATTTTGGCGACAGTCTTTTCCATTGCTGGGATACGGCTGCGAACGGCCTGGCTGATGTCGATT
Organism: uncultured Calditrichaceae bacterium; assembly: GCA_964629935.1. Classification (GTDB taxonomy): domain Bacteria; phylum Zhuqueibacterota; class Zhuqueibacteria; order Oceanimicrobiales; family Oceanimicrobiaceae; genus CAZVSL01. Next base: position 1,408 of record CAZVSL010000221.1, read on the forward strand.
GCGAGTAGACTCCAGCAATAGCGACACTTTGGCTAAATCAGAGGCGCCGGAAGGGGCAGGAGTTTGTACCTTCCGGCAGTTTCTTTTCCATGTGTGTTGTTTTGCGGCAACAGATGTGCCGGGAGACGACACGTTTTGGACAGGCATGTGGGGGAAACACGTGTTCTAAGCGTACGTCTGATTCATCATGCGGGCAGGCCACATTGCCTGTCCTTCAGTTCTTTCTATCCTGCTTCACTTTAATCCTCTCCGTTACAACGCGCACTGAGTTGCGGTCCGGCACGATTTGGCGGCCATAGCGACGAGCAAAGACCTTGGTTAACTCGGCGCCAAACAAAAAGAACTGTGCCGAGAAAAATGCCCAGAGCAGCACGATAACAAGCGAGCGCGCTGCACCAAACGATGACGTAACACTGCTGTTTGCCAGGTAAAGCGCCACAATTGACTTGCCGACGGTAAACAAGAAAGCCGTGGCGAAGCCGCCCACAAAGGCATCACGCCAGGGCAATCTGGCGTTGGGAAGTACCTTCAGGACGGCAGCAATGACCAGGGTCAGGCCGGCAAATGATATCACAAAATCGAGTGCGCCGATCAAGGGGAAAAGCGGGGCTTCTGTCTCAGCCAGCAATTCCCTGGCTATTGAGAGGCCTGTACTGAGCGTGAGAGATATGATGAGCACGCCTCCCAGACAGAGCACGGCGAGGAAAGCGATGGCGCGCGCTTTGAAGAAGCTTACAACATCCCGCACTTTGCCGCGAGGCTTCTCTTCCACTTGCCAAATGGTATTTACCGCCTGGCGCAACTGAATAAAGAGAGCCGTTGCGCCCACGATCAACATGGCCACGCCGAACAGAGTTGTGCCGAGATCGGCGTCGCGGGTTGCTGTCCGCAGGAGCCAGTCTATCGCCTCTGCACCCTGAGGGCCGATGACAGCATGAATTTCAAGCAGCAGACGGCTGCGGACGGTCTCTCTGCCAAAGATTTTGCCGGTCAGCGATATGATGATGATTAACATGGGGGCCGTGGAGAATACGGCAAAATAGGCGAGCGCAGCACCAAGGCGCCAGCCGTTGTCATCTTGCCAGCCCTGGACTGATTCTTTCAGCAGGCCGAGAATAACGCGCGAGGCGTTCACCACAGGGCGCGCTGCTCTGTTCAACCATCGCATCAGGAAGCTCACGGTCATTTCAGTTGGAATGTGCTCTTGATAATATGAACCTCCCGGAGGGAAGTCGCGCCCATCCGGGAGGTTTGCTCGGGAGGGTTAGCGCAACTCGTTGATTGCACGATCGGAGGCAGATTTTAGTTCTTCATACGCTCGCTCAAGGCCGCTCTTCAGCTCCTGCCACGAGCTTTCGCCGGCTTGCTGTAACTCCTGCAATTTATTCTGGAGCTCGTTCCTCTTAGCTTTGATGTCATCGACTGCTTTTGCCTTCGTGGAACTTGCATCGATCTTTGTCTTGTCCACTTTGGCTTCGAGCATTTGTATCTTTGCATCAAGTTCTCGAATTTCTGCATTGAGCCTTTCTTGAAATGCTTTCTTTGCTTCCATGGTGTTACCTCCTTTGAGCGAGATCGCAAATACACTGCTGGCCGAGCATATTTTGCCATTATTCCTGAACTACCCCGCTGTCCAGGAAACGGTCTGGTTTTAAATATTTATCTATTTCCAGTATTTGGGACGGCCATAAAAATCGTACAACCGCTCTTCGTATTTCCGGTTGATGGGTAAAGATGGGTCAAATTCTGGTGCATTCTGAATTGCTTCCTTGGTGAGATCGACAGACACTTTCGCGTCCGGCCATTTTATCTGGTCGATCCACATGGTGGAAAGCAGCACTTTTTTGCCGGGCAGCCAGTTGCGGGTATCGACGATAATGTAGCGCAGGATCCAATTTTGAACGTCGACAATGAAGTCCTCCACGTGTCCGATATCACCGTCTATGGCTGCGATGCTATAGCCGGTGACCTCCCGTGTACTGCGCAAGTTGGGATCGCTTTTCTCTTCCAGTTCAACCTCTGCCTCGACTTGCTCCTTTGTTTCGGCAACCCTTGGCGGCGGCATAGCTCCGCTGTTGATACCAACCACACCGGAATGCGCCCAGTACATCGGCCACTGGTAATACTCGCTCAGCCTGTGCTCGTGCTGACGTGACACCGGCAAAGCTGCGTCGATTTTGGGGCTATTTTCAATCTGCTCAGTGGTAAGATGGACGGGCAGCAGTTTTGCTGACCAATCCGGTTGCTCGAGCGAGACCGGCGATATCAGCACTTTTCTATCCTGCAACCAATTGCCGGTATCTGCGACCAGGTACCTGACGGTCCAGCTTTGATCATCAAAATAAAGTGTATGAGCTTTGCCGATGGTACCGTCTTTAGCCAGCAAATGATACCCCTGCATTTCATTTACGCTTCTTAACATTTAACCTCCTTTATGGTCGTCGAACATGCATTGTACTCATGAACTCTAACTCATGGGATTGCTGCGCGATCTGAACGTTATTCAGCGATCCCAGCGCCCGATCCTCCCTTGCCTGGCCAACGACTCTTACCGGAACCTGAGGGTCTACATCCCTCAGGTTCAAGATTAGCTCTATGATATCAATGGGAATCTCATTGCGCATGATGAGAACCCACTCAATCTCCTCGTGGCGCAGCGCATCGACGGCGGCTTCGATCGTATCTGCTTTTATGATTTCGTATCCCGAATGCGAAATCTTTCGGTATAAAGCATGATTTTTATCCAGTCCTGTGCAAAGTACTTTTCGCATGTGTATCACATCTCAAAATAAAAATATACCCTGACCATGCTATTCAACGAATAGGTTTGCAATAACGATACCAGAGATGATATGGGATAGTGCTTAAGGTCCTGTTTAATAAAACTCTAAGTAAACTTTAATCCATGTTTTGTCTGGTGAGTCCGGCGGAACCTTATTGATTTTGTGCGCAGGATTAGAACACCGATAAAACCAGCGTCTCTAACTATGTGAAAAATAAGCACACATTAACGAAAGGAGGAAAAAGCAGAATGTGTGGGCATGTGATATTCAAGTTCTATATTTAATAATATCAGGAGCTAAATCAGAAGAAATCAGGTGATTTCTGTGACCCTGAGCCTGTGTCATTTCTACACTTAATTGAGATCATGTTTGGCGAGTTTGTTGTAGATGGCCCGGCGGCTGATGCCCAGTAATGCCGCCGCTTCTTTCCGGTTGTTGTTGGTGTAGTCCAGGGTGCGGACGATCACTTCACGCTCCACTTCATCCAGGGTCATGCCGATCTCGAAGGTCAACTTGGGCATCTTCGGCTGCCTGGTGAGGAAGCGCGGCGGCAGATGTTCTGGCAGGATTTCGGTGTCTCCACAAAGGAGGAGTGCTCTTTGAATAACATTCTTGAGTTCACGCACATTGCCCGGCCAGTCATGTCCTTCCAGCAACGCCAGGGTTTCAGGCGCCAGGTCCTTTACGTTCTTTCGAAAGCGATGATTGAATGTCTCCAGAAATGCTCGCGCCAGCAATCTGAGATCGCCGTGCCGTTCGCGCAGGGGCGGAATGGAGATACGAAATACGTCAAGTCGGAAAAACAGGTCCTGTCTGAACGAGCCACGCAAGGCGAGCTCTTCCAGGTCTTGATTCGAGGCAGCGATCAGACGTGCATTGGTGGAGAAATATTTCTGGCCGCCAATTCTCTGGAAGGAGCTTTGTTCCAGCACCCGCAACAAACTCACCTGTATTTTTTCATCGATGGTATCGATTTCATCCAGAAATATTGTGCCATCTTTGGCTTGCTCGAATTTTCCTTTGTGCTGTTTGACGGCGCCGGTGAAGGCGCCCTTTTCGTGACCGAACAGCTCGGTAGCCACCAGGTCAGGCGGCAGGGCGCCAAGATTTACCGGAATATAAGGTCCGCTTTTGCGGCGACTATGTGCGTGGATAGCCTGCGCCGCCAGGTCTTTGCCGGTGCCGGTCTCGCCCAGCAACAGCACCGGCACCTCCGTGGTTGCCGCCTGCTTCAGATGCTTGTAGATGTTCTGCATTTGTGCTGAGCTTCCGATAAGATTCTCAAAATGAGTGTGCTCCATATCAACGGTCTCACCGGAATTAGCTTGCTCCAGCGCCGTCACGATGAGCAGTCGCAATTCCTCATCACTTACCGGGACTTTGGCATACTGAAAACTACCAGCCTTCAACGCCTCCATAGCGACTTTGATGTCTTGCGGCTCAACCAGGGTCAAGAACTGAGTTCTCGGATTCAGTTCTGCCAGGTTACCAATCACCTCGATACTGTAATTGCCGCTTCGGCGGCATACTGAGCTGGATAACAAGACCACGTCAAAAGAATTGTGCTCAAAATGGTTGACGAGTGCATCGACAGAAGACTCCAGTGCTACAAACAGCTTTTCTTTGGCAAAGATCTTGCGAATTCGTTGTACTATCTCGGGTTGTTCAGAGACACACAAAACCTGATTCTGTGAAATCAGCATTTATAATAACCCTTTCTATGGCTCAATAGCAAAAAATGAACCTAAGGACGATCGCCTCAGGCTCATATATGGATAACAGCCTTTCCCTCTCCGGCAGACTCTGTTCAATCCATTTATCGAAAATTGTGAGGCAGCGAAATGGCTCTCAGGCAACAACTTCGCGCTGATTTGATACGTGTATGGTATGGGATGAAAATAGGTGTCATAAACAGAATATTCAGCCCGCAAAACGCAGTAATGGTTTCCGGCTGAATCGCTTGCTCGTCTTCATCCGGCCTGCTGACCACCATTTGTACCAAATCTTCTGAGACTGGTTCCCTTTGTGAGATTAATGATGTTACAGTATGCCTGCAACTCTTCGCGTCAGTGTGAACCTAATTTACGCAAACAATCTCAGAATAGCAATTGAAAGCAGCCCGCTGCAACATGCTCCAAACGAAAATGATGGTTGCCTGAACAAGAGCAAAAGCCATTGCAATTCAGTCCCTTGTTCCGTATCATAAACCATGTCGCAAAATCCGAGAAAGTCTTATCCTGCCATAGCGAATACAACATCGACGGAGCCGTCTGACAGAGAGCTTGTCATCCGCATCCAGGCTTCGGACGAACAGGCATTTAGACAACTTTACTATCGCTATTATGAACGCCTGTTCAGGTTTGTTTGGCGCAGAATAGAGGACAGCGATGGCGCAAAAGATTTGATGCAAACGTTATTCATCCGACTATGGCAAAACCGGGAACGGTTAGACGCTTCCCAGAAGCTCAAACCGTATCTGTATCAGATCGCCGCCAATCTAATCATCGATTTTTTCCGTCAAAAAGGACAAGCGCAAACGCTCGCTCTGGAGGAGTTGCAGACCGATCCCAACGAAGAACCGGAGCAGAGTTTCGAGCTTGAGGAGGCCATTGACAACGCCGTGGCCGCACTGCCCGAGCCGCTTCTCGAGGTTTATAAACTAAGCCGGTATCGGGGGCTCAAGAATGCTGAGATCGCCCGCCAGTTGGGCATATCCATCAAAACGGTGGAAAGCCGCATGACGAAGGCATTTGATTTCTTGCGCGGGAGATTAAAGCCGCTGTTGCTGGCGATGCTGATTTTGAGCTCGATGTTCGAGTGAGGGTGCTTTTGAGTCCGGCCTGAACAGATGTCAATATCGTACCGCAATTGATGCACACCCGTTTTCCTGGTTGACTATTCATTTCGTTTTCCTACATTTGAGAACGTTACTGCTCGTTTACATATAAGCAGGTTGCCATTAATAAAGTAGAGCTTTCAGATGGATGATATCCAGCTCACAGGCAAAGAGATCGATGGCTTTCGTATTCTGGAAAGCATCGGACGCGGCGGCATGGGGGAAGTGTTCAAGGCGGTGGATGTTGCGCTGGAACGCACTGTGGCGCTGAAGCTCCTGAATCCGGCCTTGTTGCAGGACACCGAGTTTCTGGAGCGCTTGCGGCAGGAAGCCAAGGCCCTGGCCCGTTTGAGAAGTCCTTATATCGTCAGCATCTATGCTTTCCGCCAGAGCGAAGCGGGCTTTTTTATTGTCATGGAATACGTCGATGGCGGTACGCTGGCGCAATTGATCCGCCGCCAGGGCGCGTTGGCGCCAGAGCAGGCCATCCCCCTGATCGTCCAGATGTTACAGGCGCTGGAAGCGGCCCACAAGATCGGCATCATTCATCGCGATATCAAACCGCAGAATATTCTGCTGGCTGCAGATAACAGCGTCAGGATGACTGATTTTGGTATCGCTAAAATCGGCCGCGTCGACAAGCTGACGCAACCGGGCCAGATGATCGGCACGCCGCAATATATGTCCCCGGAGCAAATACACGGGCGCTCGGATTTGGACCACCGCAGCGATATCTACTCGCTGGGCATGACTATTTACGAGATGCTCACGGGCCGCCTGCCGTTTGCAAAGAACGATGATGCCATGGCCATCATCTACAAGACCGTCAACGGTCCGCTGCCGCCGCCCAATGCTCTTAAACAAGAGCTGCCATCTGATATAAGCCAAGTGGTGATGAAAGCGCTGGAAAAGGAGCCGGCGAAGCGCTTTCAAACAGCCGAAGAGATGCGGCGCGCCATCGAGGCGTTGGATCTTGCCCACACGCCACGGACTGCCCTTTCCGACACGGCTGTTTTTGTGCGCGATAAAGTCATGGCTTCAAAGCGCAAAGCCCCGGCAGTAGCAGCTTTGCTCAACACATTTCTTACCACAATTGCCCTTCCCTTTGTGGCTGTCACAAAAGCCGTGGGCGCTCTCATCTCGGCGTGCCGCCGCTTATTGCAACGGGCGCCTGCCGAAGCAAAAACTGGCAAAAGACGACCGCGCGCCCAAAGTCGCGAAGATGCCACACTCTCGCTGTTGGCGCAACATATCAGCACCAGCGATCAGCCGACTGCGCACGACGATATCGGTTTTAAGCCGTATGTCAAAGCTATCGCGGAGTTCCTGAGCCATGAGGACACGAGGCCACCGCTGACTCTTTCCATCGAGGGGCCGTGGGGCAGCGGCAAATCGTCTTTTATGCTGCAGCTTAAAGAACGGCTGTCGGCGCAGGGACATTATACGGTGTGGTTTAATGCCTGGCGACATGAAAACGAACAAGCGTTGTGGGCTGCCTTTAGCCTGGAATTCGTACGCCAACTGCGGGAACAGCGCTCGCGGCTGCGGCGTTGGCTGGCTGGCGTGACGCTGTTGCTACGCCGCTTCAGTTGGGCCGAGGGCTGGTTTCATGCGCTGCGCGCCGGCGCTGTTTGGCTGTTTCTGGTGACAGCGGCTATCGCCCTGCCGATTCTACTCTTTACGCAGGGTATGGCCTGGCTGCAGGCGCTTGCTAGCCAGCTCAGCTCATCGTTTCAGACGAAAGATCAGGGTGCTTTGCAAGCATTGTTTCAGATCGTGCTCGGTTCCGGCGGCCTGTCCGCAACCGTCGCACTCATGCTGACGGTATGGCTGAAGCTGCGCAAGATCGTTGGCCACCCGCTGGAGATCGATTTGCGCAAGTACCTGGATGCACCCGATTATAAGAGCCACGTTGCCTTTATCGAGCGTTTTCATGCCGACTTCAAGAAAATCATACAAGCTTTTGCCGGCGACAAGAATGTATTCGTCTTCATCGATGATTTGGATCGCTGCCCGGCGACGAAAGCTTCCAACCTGATGCAAGCTTTGAATCTGATGCTGGCCGAGGAGGTACAGGTCTATTTTATCCTGGGCATGGACCGCGAAAAGGTGGCCGCCGGCCTGGCCGTGAAATTCCGGGAAGTGCTGCCCTTTCTCGCGCTTTCGCGGCAAACCCATGAGCTCGCCAATGTTTCATCGGAATCGACGTCACAAATAGGTCTTGAGCATGGCTACAATTTCCTGGAAAAATTCGTACAGGTTCCGTTTCTCATTCCGCAGCCCAATCTGAAAAACATCAGCCGGTTGCTGGATGGCTATGAAGGGGAAACACCGTTAGATATACGCAAGCCCGGCGCTGCTGTGACGTCTGTGAGAACCCGGGCCTCTGGGTCCGGCACGGAGGACGACCG
>CAZVSL010000222.1:0-9417 GCA_964629935.1 uncultured Calditrichaceae bacterium
GCGATGGTCATAGGTACAGGTTATGCCCATAACCTTGCTCAGTCCCAGGCTGGCCACGGCTTCCAGCGCCATGGCGTGATACTCCGGCGGATACTGGATGGCGCCGATGGCAATAATGGCGCCCTGACCCAGCATCAGGCGCGGCAGCGAGGTAACGGTGCCAACCGTGCCCGGATTGCTCAGGGTGATGGACGAGCCCTGAAAATCACTCGGTTCGATCACACCTTTGCGCGTGCGCGTGATGACATCTTCATAGGCCTCGACAAATTCGCGAAAATTCATCTCCTCGGCGTGCTTGACGTTCGGCACGACCAGAGAGCGGCTACCATCCTTGCGCTCCAGATCCACGGCCAGACCGAAATTGACTGCCTTGCGCAAAATGCGATTTGGCACGCCATCGCGTATGGCCAGACAGGAATTGATAACCGGGTAATCGGCCAGCGCTTTGATTATGGCCCAGGCGATCAGATGAGTAAAAGAGATTTTGCCGCCCTGCCGCGCGCCGATGTACCGATTGATGAGCCGGCGGTTCTCTTCCAGCACCTTCACCGGAATAATCCGCTGCGACGTAGCAGTCGGCACGCTCAGGCTCAGTTCCATGTTTTCGACGATCTTAGCCTTCGGCCCGCGCAGCGGGATGACTTCGTCATCCGCTTCAAGCTGCGGTTCGATGGTCGCCGGTTTGTCGCCGGCGCCATCCTGCGACCTCTCTTTATCCTGCTGGCGCGCCTCTTTCTGCGTCTGTTCGTCGCCGTTGATCTTGGCCTGCAGTTTCTCGAAATATTCCTGCCAGCTTTCAGTCACAGAATCGGGATCTTCGCAATATTGGGCATAAAGGTCTGCTACATAGCCGGAATTCCAGCCAAAGAATTCTGTAGCAACGGTTTCTTCTAACTCTCTCTTTTTGCTCACGCTATCTGGTAACTCCCTTGGTTGTCAAAATTGGTTTATCTCTTGATAAATCTATAAATATCTTGTCCAAAATAAAGAAAAATGTTATACTGCTTCAACATGCATACAACTCTGAAAGGGTTCTGAACCCTGTCAGAGTTATAATCGTCAAAGCCGGTGAAGTTCAGAAAATCATGAATGCTTCAGACACGTTCATGCCCTTTCGTGCACATCCGCTCCTGCCGGGCGGCCACCTGCAGACGCTCGCAGGTTATTACCTGCCTGCACAGATCAAGATTGGCCAGCCAACCCTGCATCACATTGCTTTGCAAGACGGCGACCAACTGGTGCTGTGCGAGACCCGGGCCACACGCAAAGCGCCAGTCAAGAAGGCGATCGTTTTGATGCACGGTCTGGGTGGCGACGCCAATTCTCCCTACATGCTGCGGCTGGGGCACATCTTTCTGACGCACGGTTGGCATGTGTTCCGCATGAACCATCGCGGCTGCGGCCAGGGCGAAGGCCTGGCCCGGCTGAGCTACCACTCCGGCAAAAGCGATGATATCAGCGCCGTGCTCTCTTACATCGAGAAACAAAATCCGGGGTTACCTGTGGTTGCCGCGGGCTTCTCACTGAGCGGCAACGCCCTGCTCAAGTTGCTGGGCGAGCACAAATATCGTGTTCCAACAACCCTCAAAGGCGGGATCGCCGTGTGCCCACCCATCGATTTGGCCCGCTCCTCCGCAGCATTGTCGCAGATCGACAATCGCATCTATGAGTTACGATTCTTGCTCTTGCTGCGTAGGATCGTAAAACAACAGCGCCTGCTGTTTTCAGATTTCCCGGACGTTACTTTTGACTGGAGGATGACGTTAAAAGATTTTGACGACCGCTGTACCGCGCCTCTGCATCACTTCGACTCCGCCGTTGATTATTATAAGAAGTGCAGTGCAAAGCAGTTCTTGCACAGGATCGCGCACAGAACCATGCTGCTGGCCAGTCTTGACGACCCCTTCATTCCGCCGGATAGTTATGACGCGCTGCCGGAGAATGAGCACCTGACTTATGTCATCACCAAATCCGGCGGCCACATGGGTTATGTGGCAGCAGAACCGACGCCGCTGCATACCAGCAGGTGGATGGATTATGCGATCTTATATCATGCGGGAGCATTCCTTGCAAACCGCGAGCAAAGGGCTTGAACGGCAAAGTGAAGAAAGCGATGACGACTCTTATGGTAGCCGAAGCCTTTGGGCGCGGATTTTCGGTTGCACCTTTTTTGAAACAGACGGTCTTGAAAACTGCCCGAGACTGCAACTCGCCCCGTCTGTAAACGATATAAACCAATCAAACTTCAGTGAAAACCCCCGTGACGCCGTAGCTGCTACTGCAAGCCCTCTTGGTTACAGCCCCGGGCGATGCTCACGCTGCGCGGACGCGAATGGCCTTGTCTCCCTTCATATCCCGGCGAATATCAAAGCCAACGCGCTGACCTTCGCGCAATCCTTTTTGTTGCAGCGTAACGTGCGGATCACTGGCGTGCACGAAGTAATCATCGTCATCATCAGATGTGATAAAGCCGTAGCCCTTACTGCTGTCCCACATTTTTACTGTACCATATTGCATAGACGCGTCCTCATTTTTTTGTCTGTTAAGATACCAACAAACCTGTACAACTACTCTTGCCCTTTTGCAAAAAATTGTAAAAGTATAACCTAATGCGGCTTTGCCGCTTATAGGAAAGGATAGAAATTCGAGGCAATATAGCAACAGGTTTTTATTACACCTATGATATTTTCAATCCGGATTTTCGTTGACATTCGTCTACGAAATACTATATTGCCTCTGTCTGCCTGGCCAGGACAGGCAGATATGCGAGTCTCGTAAACCGTATCTTAATAAAATATGAGAAGGAGGAAAAACATGTTGAGCAAAACTGCCACAGGCGTAGTCTTGTTTGCATTGGTGGTCATGTTGGCCATGTTTGGCTGTGCACAAGAAGAACAAGAGACTGAAACCGCGATGGAAGAAGCCGATGCCATGCGTACAGCCGTGGCGCAGATGAATCCAACCGAAGGTAATACGGCACACGGCACCGTAACCTTTACAGAAGTGGAAGGCGGCATCCGCGTGGTTGCGCACTTTGAAAACGTACCGGAAGGCCCACATGGTTTTCACATTCATGAATATGGCGATTGCAGCGCACCGGACGCCACCTCCGCCGGCGGCCACTTCAATCCGGAAGGCGTCGAGCATGCCGGACGTGAAGCAGAAAAGCGCCATGTTGGCGATCTCGGCAACATCACTGCAAACGCTGAGGGCATCGCCACGGCTGAGTTTGTCGATGATATGCTCACCTTTGATGGCGAACACTCGATTATCGGCAAAGGTGTCATTTTACACGCCGAGGCAGATGATTTGACCACGCAACCTACTGGCGCGGCTGGCGCCAGAATCGCTTGCGGCGTCATCGAGCTGCAAAACGGCGAGCCCATGACTGAGAAGCAATAGCCTCGCCTTTGTTCTGAAAATACAAGCCCCGCTGCCGACAAAAGCAGCGGGGCTTTTTTGTTCCGTACTGATTCATTTGGTTGCGGCCCGGCGGCGCGAATCCATGGCTGATACTTCGCGCGCCTCAAAACTCGTAAGCCAAACCAAACTGCACATTGCGGGGATTACCCGGAGTGAAATGGATCTCCGACACCGGCTCAGACTCAGCAGGCAGCCGTGATTCCGTGTCGAACTGGGCCTCGTTCCATTGCGTATCGAAAATATTTTGCAGGTGAGCGAGCAGCTTAACACGGCCGAGGTGATAATTGAGGTTGAGATCGACAACAGTATAACCGCGAGCCGTTACAGAGTCGAATTCATTGGCCGGCCGGTCACCGATGTGGCGGTAGCGCAGGCTGCCTTCAACTCCCGACGGATGAATTGCGCTCAGCCCGCCGGTCGAGGTAACGCGTGGCGCCAGCGGAATTTCATCAGCATCATCCGGCTCGTCAATTGCCTTGCCGCGCGACAGATTGATGTCTGCATCAGCCCAGAGCCAGGGCAGCAGTTGCAGGCGCGCTTCGACATCGATGCCGACACGCCTGGTCTTGCCGCTGATTTCCGTCGTGCCCTCATCACCCACGAATACCAGCTCTTCATCCAGACGCAACCACCACCCTGCCAAACCCAGGACCAGCCGCTGACCAAACCGGGTACGCACGCCCAGTTCCGCCCCCAGAGCCCGCGGCAGCGTGGCAATGCCTTGCTGCTCCGGCACAAACTTCCGGCCCGCAAGCTCTTGTGCAATCTCGCTTTCGCTCAGCCCCCGGCGCTCGAGCGTCCGGGCGAGCTGGCGCATTCGAGCCGCAATGATCACATCCCGCGCGTCATTGGAGTGAAAACCGCTGCCGAAGTTGGCATACAAGTCGAGCTCTGGTGACGGACTGAAGGCAAGATTGGCCTTTGGGTTCAGAATGGAATCCTGAGCATAACCGGAAGCGTGCGGCAGGTCAGTGCCGGCGTCTGCATTTTCGAGTTTGTCTTCGACATTGAACGTAAAATAATCGCCGCGCAAACCGAGCTGCAATCTCAGTTTTGGGCTGAACACAAACTCCTGCTGCAACCAGAGGAACAGGTTGCGCTCGAGTATATCGGCGGCCACACAACTCTGCCGCCGCTGCCGGTCCGGACTGTGCCAGAGCGCAACGGATACGTCGTCAGCCCGGAATCCACCACCGACGGTTGTATTCGAATAAACCGGACCGAGCATACTGGCAACGCGATAAGAGCTGTTCAGACCAATAACATTGCGTTCATCGGTCTGCTCGATCATGTCCCCGTTCGCCGGATCATCCAGGAAAAAGGTGAAGTTGGAAAACAGCTTGAAATTATACCGGCTGGCGTAGGTTTGCACTTCGAAGTCGCCCGCGCCAGAATTGGAGTTGAAGATGAGGTTGAGGTTCTGTCTGCTTGTGGTCCCTCCTTCCAGGTCGTCGATGGCGCCGAAGCGGTCGATAAGACCACGGGCCACTGCACGCTGTGGAATCTGGCCGGAAGCGTTCCAGGCAGAGCTGAACGCCGCCGCTGAGAAGGCAATCCGGCTTTGCTCGCCAAGATGGGTGTGAAACTTGCCGAACAAATTGAAGCGCTGAAAATTTTGTTCACTCAGCACAGGACCGTCGGTGTCATAGAACTGTCCCGCAAAATAAGCGCCCTGGTGTTCGCTGCGGATTGGGATTTCGAACACCGTGGTCAGCTTGCGGGTGTTGAATTCACCGGCCTGTACCTGCACGCTGTTGTGCTCGATATGGTCCCTGGTTTCAAAGGCCACGGCGCCGGCGGTTGCAAGATTGCCAAAGCGCGCGAAATACGGACCCTTGTACACATCGATGGCCTGCACAATCTCCGGAATCAGAAAATGCAGGTCAGCATAACCCTGACCGTGACCGTGGGAGACCATGTTCACTGGAATGCCATCGGCAAAAACAGCGACATCCGTGCCGTGGTCGGCGTCAAAACCGCGCAGGAAAATCTGCTCCGCTTTGCCGCCGCCGGCATGTTGCGCGATCACAAGTCCCGGCGCGAGCTGCAGCATCTCATGCGCAGAACGGTTCGGCCTGATACGCAAATCGAATTGACGCACAGCGGAAGAGGATGCCGTCGAAAACGGCCGGCGTGCTTCCACCAGAACTTCGCTCAGATTCAGAGAGGCGGCATGCAAGGCAGCATCAAGCGTCGTTGTTTCCCCGCCACGGATGACTATTTGTGTTTCGATGGATTCATAGCCCAGGTGCGACACCAGCACGCTATATTCGCCCGCTGGCAAAGCCGCGAGCTCGAAATCGCCGCCCGGCCCGGTGCTCGCACCCCGGCCAGTATTTTGGATAATGATGTTAACGCCCGGCAAACCATCGCCAGTTGCCTTATCGGTGACACGTCCGGCCAAAATTCCGGTCTGCTGTGCAAGTATCATGTCGCCCGCGCATAAGCCGAACAACAAAAACAAAGAAACGATTATTTGTATCATCGTGAACCTTTCACAATCTGATTATCTCTTGTTAGTCTGCATTATCGAGTTATTTATTTGCACCTATCAGGCTGTCGAGACACACTGAAGCATGAACACCGACTCTATCCTCTAAAGCACAGAATTTACTAAGCGTAAAACCTCTCCTGTCAGAAGACATAACGGCAACAAGCCGACAGCCCGGCGTACTCTCCGGCACTAAGATGCGCGCAACACAGCTATCTCCGCCACAGAAAATCCGGCGGCTGCGCTCCCGTGCGAAGCGTTGTTGTGGTATCATCGAAAAACGAAACCAAACCGAACACGACGACGCGCCACGAGTTACGCGTTCCGTTTCCGATTTCCGAATTTTGATTTTCAGGACAGAGATTCAGGCGGGGGCGTCGCCGGCGCCAGGCATACTTCATCTGCATGAATCAGAATCATGGCGAAATGGCGGGCTTCGGTTGGAAATGCAAGAGCAGAAGCGTTCACATTTGGCAAGACATGAGTCAGCAGGCGCAGGAAGTTTATAGCCAGAGCGGGTTCGGCATCACTCTTGCGGGCGCCACTGGCGACTGCATCCAGCGCGCTATCGACAACCGGGTGATGGCTGTGCGCATGCTTCAAATTACCCTGATGTGTATGAAAGACGCCGCTATCCTTATCTGAAAACGGATGGTTGCTTTTGTCGAGTGCGAAATAGGCCATGACATGGTAAAGCGCATGCGTCGTCACAGCCAGACCGTGGTTCAAAACCGCGGTGACATAGATGGTCAGCAGGAAACAGGCAAGGTAACGTCGGAAAGGCACTTCTATAACTCCAGGCCGTGGTGAATATGGCAGCAAGACAGCATGGCGACTACTTGAACGTCATTTCCGGTGTGATCCCCGGTTTTCGTAGCGTCTAACAGGAACATGAATTGACACAATCGGAAAATGATAGTGAGCCAGAAAGATAAAGTCAAGGAATTATGTCTGCGGCATGCGCAACCGAAACTTCATTCTCATCGCACGCACGGGCGACCAGATTGTAACGCAATCTGTTGCGCGCGTCCCCGGGATTCATGGCCAGAGCACGCTCGAGAAAAGATAAGCCTTTAGCCGCATAGCCGGTTTTGTAGCAGGCCCAGCCATAAGTGGCAAGCACGTCGATATTGTGCGGGCGGCGTGCATATTCGCGCTCGATTCTTTCGAGCGCGCCGTCGAGATCAACGCCGCGTTCAAGACAAAATTGTGCGTATTCCAGGTCGACAATCCAGCCATCGGCTTCATGCGATTTATACGCATCGAGAACAGTGCTCGTCAAAACGCGCGCTGTTTCACTGTCGCCGATGTTGTCGTATAGCGGGGCCAGTTGCTCCAGAAACTGATGTTCCGGAACCTGAGCATGCGCCTGCAGCAACAACTGAATCGCTTGCGCGTCCTGACCGCGCTTGGCTGCAATTTGAGCGAGCCCGGCGAGAGCATAGGCGTAATCCGGACGCGTATCCAGAACTTTGCTATAGATGAACGCCGCGGAATCAAGCCGGCCTTCGTTTAAATAAAGATTGCCGAGCTGGCATGAGGCCCAGGCGTGTGACTCGAGGCCGATAACGCCGGCATTCACAGCGAGCTTCATCGCAGTTTTGGCGGCCCGGGACCGCCCGTGCAGCTCGCGCAGGTGCGCGGCGCGGGAGTAAGAGCGCAGATCCGGACGCAGGCTCAGCATCTTGTCGCACGCAGCTACCGCTTCATCGTAGCGGCCGAGCTCTTTCAGGGCGTCGGAGTAAATGCCCCAGGCGATGGCTTTATGGCCATATTTCCGGGTTACCTGTGCTGCCAGATCACGCGCGGCTTCAAATCTGTGCTGCTTCATGAAGATGGAAGCCTGGCTGAGCAAAGCATCGGGGTTATCCGGATCGCGCGTGAGCGCTTCGTCCACAATTTCGCGGGCAAGGATAAGATAAGCATGGTGGCGGCCCGTAATGCGCGCTTTCTGCAAATAGAGCTGCGCCAGATGAACGTAATTCTTCACCACTTCGGGCTTTTGTCGAATTTCGGTGCGATAATATGTAATCGCTTTCGTCAGGTTGATTGTCTCTGATGCCGGCGTCAGCCCGCCAGCGCGACTGTGCAGCTCAGGCAGTTTGACCGGCGCGGACTCTCTGAAGAGCCAAACCAGGACCACCACACTAATAAGGCAACAGAGATAGACAGTTGATCGTTTGTTCTTCATCAAAATGTTCATTTCTACGGTAGCTCCGGTTCTGTGTAAAATTGCGTTATGCGATTTTCCGAGTGAAATACTTGAGTATTCACTCCCCGGCTTGATGAAATAACCGGCGACACGAATTACAACCGTGTCGCCGGCTACAATTATTTAATCAGAAGCGCCTTGCGCACCTGCACGGCCTCGCCGCCTGCTTCCAGGCGATAGAAGTAGGCGCCGCTGGCAAGCCCGGACGCGTCCCAGGCCACGGAATAGCTGCCTTCAGGCCGGAACTCATCCACCAGAGTTGTGACTTTCTGCCCGCGGGCATTGAAGATGGTGAGCTTCACCCGGCCGGGCTCGCGCACCTGATAATCGATGGTTGTGCCGGGATTGAATGGATTGGGATAGTTCTGCTCGAGCTCGAAAGAGCGGGGCACGCTCAAACCCATATCGAAATCGCGGACGCTGGTGGGCGGCGAGCCCGGCGCTTCGGCCGTGAGCTGCTTGACATAATCATAGCCCCGGTGCGGATTGGGCAGATACGGAAACGTTGACAGCAACGGCAGATCATTCTTAACCGGACCAGCGTTGTAATTCAGCTCCGCCAGCAGCGCGGGGGAAGCCAGGTCAGAGTAGTCGCCGGCAACGGCGTCATCAAATGGGAAGCCCACGGCGGCCAGCACCAGACCTCCGACGGCCTGCAGCTCGATGGTTGTGACATCGTCCTGCAGCCGCCGGCCGTTGGGAAAGCCATCCATGTGCGGAATGAACTCCAGGTCAGTGCTGCTGTTAAACGGTGCTGCAGTCAAGCCAAGCACCGCGGCGCGAACCAGTCCCATGCGCGCATTATCAATGAATTCCTCGCTGCTGCGGTCCGTTACCGGCGTGGCCATGTTGATGCGGAGCATGTCGCCGCCGTAAAGGACATCGTTGTCTGAGGTAATGGGCAGGAAATTATGGATAAACGGTTTGCCGGCGCTGAGCGGCCCGCCGGTTTTGCCGGTTGCAAGCTGATACGGTATGGCATTCGGCACGCCGAAGTAAAAAATCGGAAAAATATCAGCGCGGCGCGGTTCTCCCGGGGCCACAAGCGCGGTCTGGATTGGCACGCCGTCCGCCTTCGGTCCGGTCGGTACCGCCAGCGCCGTGCCGGAAAAATCGATACCGGGGATGGCAGCGGCCGCAAACGCGCCGTCTCTGCCCGTGCGAAAATCGAAGCCGGGATCGTCATAGCCGGGAATGACGCCGACAGCGGGGTAAGACATGCTTTGGATACGCAAGTCGGCCAGGGCCGGCACCAAATCGCCGAGACCCTCCGCCGGATTGCTGGCGTCGC
>CAZVSL010000223.1:0-1207 GCA_964629935.1 uncultured Calditrichaceae bacterium
GACGATTCCATAGGAGGGCGGTATAGCGCGACCAGCCCGGTCGGCTGCGCCGTGTTCGGTTATTACTACTTCAATTGTGGCAATGTGCAGGTGCCGCACGGGCGTGCACCAGCCGTTGCCTCGGGAATAAAACGGGCGCTTCCGCACGCTATAGTGCTGAGCTATCAAGGGGACGGAGATTTGGCGGCTATTGGCGGGAATAATATCTTACAAGCCGCAAATCGCGGTGAGAAAATCACCGTTATTTTCGTCAACAATGCCATCTATGGCATGACCGGCTCGCAAATGGCGCCTACAACCTTGATCGGCCAAAAGACCACAACAACTCCGTGGGGAAGGTCTGCCGAAAACGAAGGGTACCCTTTGCGCATGTGCGAATTGTTGGCGACCCTGGAAGCGCCCGTTTACATCGAACGCGTAGCTATTACCGATTCAAAGCACGTCATGAAAGCACGTAAAGCCATCCGGCAGGGCATCCAAAACCAGATCGAAGGCCGGGGTTTCTCTTTCGTGGAAGTGCTGTCCCCGTGCCCGACCGGCTGGAAAATGACGCCACCCGATGCCAAAAATTGGGTCGACGAGGTGATGATGAAGTACTTCGAAATAAATACGTTTAAGAACAAAAATGGCGCCCACGATAGCAAAGGTACGGCTGCAAAAAGCAAGTCGCCTGCCATAGAGAAGCAAAAACTCCTGGAGTTGCTCGGTGATACCCAAACCGAAGGCAATTCGTATGCCCGGCCGGACACAGACCCGAAGTTCATGAATCCCCGTATCAAGGTTGCCGGATTCGGCGGACAGGGCATTCTGCTGCTGGGCCAACTGATGGCTCAGAGCGCCATGCTTTCGAACTATCACTCTACCTGGCTGCCATCCTACGGCCCGGAGATGCGCGGCGGCACGGCGAATTGCCACGTCATCATTTCGGAGCGCCGTATTGGTGCGCCTCTGGTGGCGGAGTGCGATGTCCTTATCGCCATGAACCTGCCATCTTTGGACAAGTTCGAAGACACGGTAAAGCCGGGCGGCGTCATATTTGTCAACAGCTCGCTGATCGAGCGTGAAGTCAAACGTGACGATGTCCAGGTCGTGCGCGTGCCTGTAACTGAGATCGCCGATAGCCTGAAAGAACCCAGAGTAGCCAACGTAGTCATGCTCGGCGCCTACATCGGCTTCACACGGTTGCTATCCGTCGAAAGCGTGCACG